>NZ_JACJSC010000018.1 GCF_014697575.1 Planktothrix sp. FACHB-1365
TAAATTCCTCGACATTAGCCCCAATATGACTATTAATAATACTAGCCATATTGGATGCCTTGTTCCCTGAGCCTTCCGGTAATCCTTGACTTTTTTCAGTTTTTCTATTAAAGTTGTTAGCATCTTTATTTTAGAAAAAATAAGCGACCGCTCTTGATTTTATCAGGTAGCGATCGCTCTTTCTTTACTCTTTTCCCCCCGACTTTGAAACAGCCCTGCTTTACGAAGAGGCGCTTGCCAGCTATTGCAAATCGTTAGAAATAGCACCAGAATATTTTCTAGTCTGGGCGTTAAAAGGTTCGTTACTGGATAGGTTAGGTCGCCATGAAGAAGCAATTATCAGTTATGATAAAGCTTTAGAATTTAACCCTGATTTTGATTTAACTTGGCATTATCGAGGCAATGTGTTGCTGAAGTTAAATCGTTATGAAGAGGCAGTTACAAGCTATGATCAAGCATTAAAATTGAGTCCCGATCTTCCTGATGCTTGGAATGATCGAGGTGATGCTCTAAAAAATTTAGGTCGTTTTGAAGAAGCAATCACCAGCTATGATAAAGCGATTGAACTAAAACCAGATGAACCTGATTATTGGAATAATAAAGGTAATACCTTGAATAACTTACGTCGCTATGAAGAAGCTATCGTCTGTTACGACAAAGTAATTGAAATTAATCCTAACGCTTATTGGGGATGGTACAATCGAGGTAATTCACTGCGAAATTTAAGCCGTTATGAAGAGTCTATCCCTTACTTGAACAGAGCTATTGAACTCAAATCGGATCTACCATCTTATTGGAATGTACGGGGATTATCTTTACAGGGATTAGGACGTTATCAAGAAGCAATTGCTGACTACGATCAGGCTATTAGTTTAGATTCTACATACCGTTGGGCTTGGTGTAATCGAGGAAATTCTTTACGGTTCCTAAATCGATATGAAGAATCAATTATCAGTTATGATAAAGCAATTGAATTCAAACCCGATGAACCTGACTATTGGTGTAAAAGAGGCATTTCCTTAAGCTGTTTAGGACACTATCAAGATGCAATTGATAGTTGCACTAAAGCTATTGAAATTAAAATAGATTATGCTATTGCTTGGTATAATAAAGCTTGCTATTATGCCTTACAAGAAAATATTGAACAAGCAATTGATGATTTGAAACAAGCGATGGATTTCAATCCTAAGTATCGAGAAATGGCAAAAACCGACTCTGATTTTAATAATATTCGAGAGCATATTCTTTTTCAAGGGTTAATTTATTAATATTAAAACTTACCCCTCTTTCATCACTTTGAGGAAAAAGCCTGTTTTTCCGTAAGCTGAAAGGCGCAAATTCGTTTAAATTTCCCTTAGTGATAAAAGAGAGTTACACTTATAAAGCTTATTTAATTTAAACAAGCTAGCACTTTATTCTCTTGTTTTGGAGTTTGTATTTGCTGAAAAATTTTAATTGCTTGTTGCCAATGACTTTCAGCTGTCTTGAGTTCTCCCAGATCACGATAAGTTAGCCCCAAATAGTAATGACTTTCGGCTAACTCGTACTTAGCTCCGATCTTGGTAAAAAATTCAATTGCCAGTTGTTGATAGTGAATTGATGTCTCAAAATTTCCAGTTTCACGGTAGACATCGCCTAGTATGTACCAAGAACGAGCACGGTCTGGGATAAAGTTGAAGGTAGTGGCGAGTAGGATCGCTTGCTCTAATGTCTGAAACGCTTGTGCGTATTGACCTATATTTTTTTGAGCTAAGCCTGCCATATTCAAATCCCAGCAGGCTTGCCAAGGGGGCACACATTTGAGAGGTTCTTGCAGATGACCTTCTGCCGCTTTTAGGGCATTCTCTGTTGCTGATACTTGTCCTAAACAGGAATGGAGTAGCGCTAACTCACAATAACAACTATTTCGTCTGGCTTGTATGTTGAGAGATATCTGTGATAAAGCTAAATTCAGTTTAGCTTGGTAAGTTTCTAAACCCAGTTCATATTCACCAGCAACAATGTAACATAACCCTAGATCGCTGTAGGAATTAAATTCTGTCCAAGTATCACCTTCTCTCTGAGCGGTGGCTTGGGCACGATGATGCCAGGAAATAGCAGTTTTAACCCCGTCTTCGAGCAAGTAAATATGGCAATCACCCAAGCAGCGGTAAAGACTGGGTTCTTGCGACGGTGAGACTCTACCTTCCAGTGCTTGAGTTAGTTCCAGAACTTCGCGAATAAATCCCCAGGACAAAAAATACAGAAACAGTTCCTCTGGCAAAATCGATGTAGCTGGGCGGCGCAACACACTCCAAGCAGCATCATAATCTGCAATTTCTAGGAAATGATAGTAAGCCTCTAATACTTGTAATCCTTGTTGGGATGACTGAACATTTTCGACACTACTGAACCAATATTGAGCGATCGCCCGATTTGTCTGCTCCCATTCAGGACTGGCTTTTAATTGGCTTAACCCTGCTGCACGCACTCCTGGATGCATATGGTACTTACCCCGATGGAATTGCACTAGGGAACAATCGCACAAGCGGTGAGTTACTCCCAGTTGTTCTGCTGCGGGTACATCCCACAGTAGAGATCTGACACAATCATCAGGTAACCACTCAATTACTTGATACCGACAAGCAGCTAAACGGCAGAGTAAGCGGTAAGCTACACTGGAATGAGTGTTTAAACGGTCTAACTGATAATCAACAAGAAATTTTAACTGATCGCTAATAAGAAACAACAACGTTTCTTGGTGTTGTGTAGCCTGATAATTGTCTAGCCAAAACTTATAAAAATCATTAATATCTCCATCGTAACTATTTTCGATAATACTATGCAAAAGCTCCATTGCTTTCGCATTACCATTGCAAGCTTTATGAATTGCCTGTAGAGCTTGTAAATCTTTAGAATCTTGAGGATTGTTAAAGAATTGCTGCCAATTTAATACTGTCAAACCAGATAAAGCATAATTTTTAATCCCTGCAAGTTTGGGCTCTTTTAACTTTTCTCTGCTCGTAATCAGAGTGAAGCCTTTAATGCTAGGCTCATTAAGTACCCTAAGTAACTCTACATAATCTCGATACTCTGGTAAAAATTCACCATTAGTTAAAACCGTTTCCAGGTTGTCTATGAAAATAGGTACTTTGAACAGACGCAGCTTTTTTTCTAGCAAACTTAGGCTCTGAATAAAATTTCTTGGAATATTTTCATTAAACTCTTGTTGCAACCATCGTTGCACTTCCACTTCAGCAGTTTGAATATATTTTGATTCCAAAGCAATCTTTATTGTTAAAGGTGGCTTTTCCCAATCGTAACTTGCTAAAAATTTGTTTGCCAGAGATGTTTTTCCAATTCCACCTTCTCCCACTATTAGGAGAATTTTGTGATTAGATCCAACCCATTGATGCAATTTTTCAATATCTGATGATCGTCCTACCCAGCTACATTCTGGTTTAGGGGCTAACGACAAAATTAATTCACGTTTGAATTGAAAAAACAATGCCTGCAAATCTGACCAGCTACCTCGTCTATCTTCATCACTTAATTCAAATTCTTTATACGCGGCTCTCAGATGTTGTCGTACAGTTGCTTCAGATCGGATACCCAAGGTTTTTGCGATTTCCTGATTCGTTTTTCCTTTCAGTTTTTCGCGCAACACCGCCCGACACTTGTCACTTAAATTATTGTAATGTGATTCAAACTGATGTTGCTCCATATTAGTAAAATAGGTGAAAATATTATTGGTCTATCTAAAAAACCGTTATGGTAAATATTTAGTGACTCAGTTAATCCAATGAGACGACTTGCGATTCTCAGTATCAAAATTTCCACTCACAGATTCGTGGTTAAATTTTATGTCTGATTGTCCTAAAGATTAACTAATCTGTTGAAATTTTACGGGTTAAGGTTATGGAAAATTAATTTTCCATAACCTAGACTACATCTGCCTTAAGAAATAATTTGTAAAATAAGCTACATTTCACTGCACAATTGTGAGTTTGGGTTGTGTATTGCTGTTGAGCAGTTTCCTCAGTTAGGATGCAGGTACGTTGAACAGATCGAAGATTCACAAGCAGAGAACGATGGGATACTCGCTCTCAAAGCCCCAAAGCCAGCATTTGTTCATCTGACATCAGGTGTACTCACCAGCCATCAAAGTGACTCTTCCAACCTCAATCTATTTATTCACCTAAATAACTATGTGGTTAGGTATTGATTTTGGGACTTCTAATTCCAGCGCCACCTTAATGCAAGGGTGGGTTCCCTCCCTGGTTAGGGATAGCCGCTATCAAAATGTGGACTCTTTCCCTACCTGCGCCTATGTCGATCCGAAGCGGGGGATACTGGTGGGCTATGACGCTTACAACCAGCGACTCAGGTCTCCCAGTCGGTATAAGCAAGGATTCAAACGCGAACTGGATCGGCCCACACCCTATTTTTTGGGAGACGATGAAATTGTTCCCAAGCAGCTTGTAACCAAGGTGATCGAGAAGCTCAAACATGACGCGGAGAAAATAGTTGGTGAACGCCTGACCAGAGTCACCCTTGCTGTACCGGCCACTCACACAGAGCTTAAGCGAAGTTTGATGATAGAAGCAGGCAAAGCGGCTGGCTTTGAACAGGTTGCCCTTGTGGAGGAGCCAGTTGCGGCAGCCGTGTACTACGCACAGCGCAGTTGTACCAAGGATCATGAAATTTTACTGGTTTACGACTTAGGCGGGGGCACTTTCGATGCCTCCCTGATTCAAAGGCAAGGTTCTGGCTATAAATTTCTGGCTCCACCCGTAGGTCTGGAAACCTGTGGCGGTATGGATTTTGACCGCAAAATTTTCGAGGATTTAATGAAGCGTTGTAGTCCAGATCAACGCGCCCTGTTAGATCCCAATCGCCGGGATTTGCAAGCACTGACTGTCCGTTTCACCTATGAGGATTCTTGTCGGAAACTGAAAGAAAATCTCAGCACAAAGCAGGAAGATTCGTTTCCGGTTCCCCTCCCGGGAGAGTTACAGGTTTATCGGCTGAAGCGGGCTGAGTTTGAATACATGATTGCCGACTACATCGACCAAACAGTTCAGCAGTGTCGCGATTTGCTAAAGCGTGCCGGTTTAACAGCGCAGAAAGTTGATCGGGTACTGCTGGTGGGTGGAAGCTGCCAAATTCCCTATGTGGGACAAGTATTAGAACGAGAGCTAAAACGACCTGTGGCGCGATTAGACGATCCAGATTTGGCAGTTTGCAAAGGTTCGGCAGTTTATGAAGGCTGGAATCCTGGTTACACTCATCTGCAAGCGGGGATTGATCGGGCAGAGGTGGGGGATTATCAAGGAGCAATTAGCCATTACAACAAAGCTTTACAGGAAAGCCCCAACTATTCCAGGGCTTACGTTTCGCGAGGGGAAGCTCGTTGTGAGACTGGAAATCAGAAAGAGGCTCTTGCGGATGTTGAACGCGCACTCCGTATCGAACCTAGATATGCAGAAGCTCATGTCGCTTTGGCTAATGTTTACCTTAAGTCTGGAGATTCTCAGAAAGCAATTGAGCAGTACGATCAGGCTCTCCGAATTAATCCTAATTATACTACAGCTTATTCGGATCGAGGTAGATGGCATTCAGATTTGGGAAATCAAAAGGAAGCATTATCAGATTGGCAACAAGCTGTCAAAATCACACCTCAGACTGCTGAAGATTACACGCAGCAAGGATGGGCTTACTATGAACTAGAAAAATATCAGGAAGCGCTGGATGTATTTTATGAGGCACTTGCGCTTAATAACAGTTACATTAATGCTTATGTTGGCCGTTCTCGCGCACACTCTAAACTGGGAAATCATCAGTCAGTTATGGATGATTTTAGCGAAGCACTGAAACTTAACCCCAATAATGCTGATATCTACGGCTGGCGGGCTACTTATTTTGAAGACATAGGAGAACATGAAAAAGCGATTGAAGACTTTAACCGTGCGGTGAAAATAAATCCTACCTACGTTACTGTTATTTACCGTCGTGGCTTTTGTCGAATTGCACTGGGCGATCAACAGGGAGCTATTGAGGACTTTAATCAAGCACTGAGCATAAATTCTAACAATGCTTCTGCTTATTACGGTTTAGGCGAGGCTCATTTGGCACTTAAGGAATACGAAAGAGCATTGAAACATTTCAATCAAGCAATTCAACTCAATGCTAACTTGGCTCAAGCTTATTATGGTAGGGGAGTAGCTCGTTCTTGGCTGAATGACATAACAGGAACGCGCCAAGATTTACAGGAAGCTGCAAAACTAGCACTCAGCCAGGGTAATACGACTTTTTCCGAACAAATTCAGAACGAGTTGAGTCAGCTTTAGTTTAATTGTTAGCTTGATTGCAGGATATGAACTGGTCAATAAAAGTTCTTATGGCTATTATTCAGTTAAATTTTTGTAAAATCACACAAGGGTTCAAATGAGGATCAATCGCATCATTTCTAGTCAAGGAATGGGTTCAAGTGAACCAAAGGGACGGAAGGGAATTAATAATTCCTCTTCACCTATTATACAAGTAACAGACAACACTTTTAAGCGAGAGGTACTAGAAAGTGACATTCCAGTTTTAGTAGATTTTTGGGCACCTTGGTGTGGCCCCTGTCGTATGGTTGCTCCTGTGGTGGAAGAAATAGCAGCAGAATACGATGGTCAGGTCAAGGTAGTTAAAGTTAATACAGATGAGAATCCTAACGTTACTACCCAGTACGGGATACGTAGCATACCAACTTTGATGCTTTTTGTAGGTGGTCAACGGGTTGAAATGATTGTTGGTGCGGTTCCTAAGCCTACATTGGCTGAGATTTTAGAAAAATACTTCTAAATTAGTGAGTCTTCAGTAGAATTACAGCATACATAGGAGAAAACAAATGAGTATCAATCGCATCGGTTCTAGTGGCGACAGTTCCAATAAAAAGAAAACAGGAGGAACGAAGAGAGCTAATACATCCTCGAATGCTCGTCCCTCCCAATCTTATAGCGACATTCTTCCCTCCAAATATGGTTATACAAGTCCTGGATTTTACGCAATTAGATTAGTCACTCCTGATGGCGAACGAGTCATCGAAGTCCCGGAAGACGAGTACATCCTTGATGCCGCCGAACAAAACGGTTTGGATCTGCCATCCTCCTGCCTCGCTGGTGCCTGCTCTACCTGTGCTGCAAAGATTATAGATGGCTCGGTTGACCAGTCCGATCAATCTTTTCTAGATGACGAGCAAATAGAAGCAGGTTACATTTTAACCTGTGTGGCTTATCCCACATCTAACTGCACCATTATTACTCATGCTGAAGCAGACCTTTTTTAAACTTAGGAGTTTTGAATGAGCATAGTTAATAACTCACCATTTGATTCAGATGACGATCTCTTTCCCGATGGAGGCGATTACTTTCCCAGTCATTCAGATAGTGGGACGCATGACTGGGACTCACAACACCATGACTATGACCATACTCATTTTGACCACACTCATAGTTGGAACGACTATGAGCATCAGTGGGATGAACATTCCTTTGACCCTAACCATAACGACTTCTATTTGTTGAACGATCCGACTCACCAAGCGGATGATTGGCACTTGCACACCTCTGACTCTGATGATGTTCACTCCGAACTGCTTGGTGATGCGGGCGACCATACAGGATATTTGGTTCATCAGAATTTTGACCCTGCTCATCCTGATGGCATTGTCGTAGGCGATCCGGGACATGACATGGACTGCTGGCATCCTCAGAATCGTCCAGATGACTGTGCCGTTGTCGCCCAGCAATCTATTTTGGAGAGTTTGACGGGAAAACATTCTTCAGAAGATGGTTTGTGCAGAGAAGCACTGGCCGACGGTTGTTATTACCCAGGCGGTGGCACACCTGCCGATCATGTAGGTCATGTACTGGAAAAACACGGCATACCTGTAGAACATCATTTTGGGGGAACTTTGTCGGATTTAAACGATAAGTTGTCCCACGGAGAGAAAGTAATTGTCGCTGTAAATTCTGAGGAAGTTTGGATGCCAGATAAAGGTTCAATATTGAGTCAAACTTTAAGTCAATATACAGGAATACCGGGTCAGAAAGCCGATCATGCAGTGGTAGTAACTGGTATTGTATACCCCCAATCAGACCCGCTACATCCACAAGTAGTGCTTAATGATTCAGGTACCTCTAATGGGCGGGGGATGATGGTTCCGTTGGAACAATTTGAGAAAGCTTGGGCTGCCAGCGACCATTATATGGTAGCCACTGCTGTGCGCGAAAAATCTGTTGATCGTGAAGATTTCGGTTATTCTTTCAGTCCAGATGTTCATTATACAGGAGATACACAACAATCACATGATTTAGAGGGGAATAATTTTAATGATGAAAGCCACGATTTTTTGTTGGGTAAAACTCACTACCACCATCACTATCACCACATAGTAAAACGTTCGCCTAATTGGCCTGGTAGCGATTCAGGAAGTGGCTCTAGCAGTAGTGACAGCAGCAGTTACGACAGCAACTATGACGACAGTTATAGCGATGGCGGTTGTGTTGATTCGGATGGCGATGGACAATGTGATGCTAGTGGTGGCGATGGCGGGGATGGAGGCTGTGGTGATTAATGAACTCACCGTCACTCAATCAATAGGAAGAGGCTAAAAAAATGGCAAGCAAGGGAAAAATGGAACAGCTAATGCTGGATATTCGCAAGACTCCACTCTTTCGTCAAGTCGTCCCAATGGAAGCGCAAATTGGCTGGCCGATTCCGTTGCGTAGAGAGGGGAAAGTTTACGTTACTCTACCTTTCTTTGGAGCCAATACCAAAAGTCCAGGAAAAACCGTTCTTTTTCCACCATTTGCAAAAATGACTTTAGAATGGTCAAACCTGCTAATTGTTGAATATGTAAACTTCCGCTTTCAAAATCCATTTGTAGATGGAAAGTGGGAACAGTCAGTTGGTACTTTTCCCCATCCGGCTGTAGCTCAGATGAGTGTAGGAGAATACCAAGAAAAACGGCATCAACTCTTGACGATGTATGATGCTATGTTTGAAAACCTATCAAATGGCCTGACTTTATCCACTGAGTGGAACGGGCAATTTAGTAAATTGTTAAGCACCTTGATGGAGCCTGCATTAGAACCCTACTATCGCGCTCTGGGTTCAAAGTTCTTCGACCGATTTCTTCCTAATCAGTAGCAAATTCATTGAAACTAATAATCAATTTTTTTAAGGAAAATCACGATGTTTAATAACCAGCACAAATATCAAGTGCGGAAGCAAGAGCTATTGGATTTGTTTGCATCTGTTCTATCGTTCGCTAGGAAACAGAACGAACAAGAAGCTGTGAAGCAACTGGATGAAGCCATCAACCGACTTGCTGAGGGGAAGTTAATGGTGGTGGTCTGTGGCGAGTTTAAAGAAGGTAAATCTAGCCTGATCAATGCACTACTAAATGAAGTAAATGACGATTTATTTCCTGTAGATTCTGATATTACAACTGGACTTGTTTCTACCATTAGTTATGGGGAACAAGAAAAAATTACTGTAATTTTGGGGGAACTCGGACAAGAAAAACAGAAGCCAATCAAACGTGAAGAGATTAATGACTATGCCAACGAGCAGCGCAACAAGGGGAATCTTCAGCAAGCCCGGATGCTTGTGGTTGAAACACCAAATCCACAACTAAAAAATGGTTTGGCTCTAGTTGATACCCCTGGTGTCGGCGGTCTCAACACTCGACATACCGGGATTACCTATGCTTTCATCCCCAATTCTGATGTTGTTCTCTTTGTCAGTGATGTTACCGCACCCCTAAAGGCAAAAGAACTGGAATTTGTTAAGATGATTGCGCGTCACTGCCAGAACCTCATCTTTGTTGTCACCAAAATTGACATGAAATCGAGGGCAGAATATGAGGAAGTAGTGGAGAATAACCGGGAAAAATTGGCTAAGGTATTAGAACGTCCCGGCAACCAAATTGATATCATCCCTGTTTCCAGCCATAACAAATTAGCGTATTTAAAATCTAGAGATGGAGAAGACCTAGAAGACAGCAATTTCCGTGTACTAGAGGAGAAACTGTGGCAATTGCTCAACTCACAGAAGGGCTATATTTTGTTAATGCGTGCCTTGGGGGAACTTAAACCAATTTTGGACGAGATGAAGATAGGTCTGCAAGCTGAATTTGAGGGGTGTCAGCAGCGCACTGCCCAAGAGTTAAAGAATTTGGAACTTCAGTTTCAAGAAGAACAAGAACGGCTAAAAAGTTTGCAGGCGAAGAGTTCAGCTTGGCAACCTGAGCTAAACTTTGGATTGAAGAAAATTAATGGCGTGGTGCGAAGTTTCCTTCGAGATGGCTTTGTGAAAATTCGCCGTTTTACTGAAGAATATATTGATAATGCTGGAATGGCAGGTAATTCTAAGGAAATAGCCGGACTCGTGGAAGCAGATATTGATGCCTTAATGTCCGACATGGGAAAAAAACTTAGCAATGAGGCTGCTAATCTGTATATCCAGATTGAAAGAGTGACTGGTTTAGACATGGACAGGTTCAGGATTGGAATATTGGATTGGGAAAAGTCTCAGGTTTCGGTAGGTGATGTAGATCTTAAGCAGACTGGATTGTGGGAAAAATCCCTAACTGCGACCCGTAATGGGATGTTTAATGCTTCGGCTGGAGGCATAATTGGAGGAATTTTAGGTACAGTTGTAGGGTCTGTATTCGGTGGAGTTGGTGCTTTACCAGGAAGCATCATAGGTGCAAAGCTAGGGGGACTCTTCGGTGGTTTCTCTGGACTTAAACAAGGGGTAAAACAGATTTCAGAAAAGGATATGGCAAATGCCAAGCGCGAACTTTCTAAAGTGATTGAGCGCTATATCACAGACTGTCAACAGCTTTGCACAGATTCTGTAGATGGGATTATCCTAGATTTGGAGCGATCAATGCAGGAGCAGTTGCTTGGTCAAATCAGACGAAAGCGAGAAATGTGTGATCGTGCATTCCAAACCATTCAAGAATCCCGCAAGCTAACCCAAGAACAGGCTGCTCAAAAAGCCAAAGAGTTAGCGATTCCTCTTGAGACATTGAAGCAACTCTACAAGCGGGTAGAAACTCTTGGTCAAACCATAGTGACCGAAAAGGAAGCTGCCGCTGCTGCCCTACCCAAGCAAATATCATCTGATAGCACCAACAATGAGGAGGACTGGGTAGATGGATGAACCAACGTTAGAAAAACGGGTTGAAGCAGTCTTCCAATTTGCATTTGGTTGCGCTGCCAATCGCCCTGCCCTAACTAAATTGCACCAAAAGCTCATTGAGTGTTACCAACCGCTTAATCAACCGATGCGACTGGCGATCGTCGGTACGATTAAAGCCGGTAAATCCACATTGATGAATGCCCTATTAGGAGAAGAAGTAGTTGCTACAGGTACAGTTGAAGCAACATTTAACGTCAACTTGCTACAGTATGGCGAACGGCCGTCTCTGCGGGTGTTTTATAAAGATAAGCGTCCTCCAGAACCTAAATCTTTTGTTGAACTGAAATCCATTACTATACGGGCGGATGAAAATCGCGACTATCTGCTGAGTATTGAGTATATTGAGGTGTCCTACCCGAACCCCATCCTCAAAACTCTCAATCTAATTGATACTCCCGGTCTGGAATCTCACTATAAAGATGACTCTGACAACACCCTAGCCTTCTTAAATATTCACGGACAGGAGTTGACCAAAATTACTCAGGCTGAGGCAAGAAAAGCCGATGCAGTGCTGTATCTGTTCGATAAAAGTATTGCTGAGTCAGATCGAGACGCTGTAGCTCAATTTCAGGGTGCCACCCTCGGGCAGGCAAGTCCCATCAATGCCATAGGAGTTTTAACCAAGGTGGACTCTTACTGGTCAGATGGGGATAAACCACTTGTTAGAGGAGAGGCGATTATCCATCGCTTACAGTCTGATCATTCACAATTGAGCAATCGGTTTTATACGATTCGTCCAGTCTGTGGTCTATTGGCATTTGGAACTCAAACCATGACGGGGGAAGAGTTTAATACTCTGACTGAATTAGCTAAACTATCTCAGGAACGATTTGAGAAGCTGGTTCGGAATGCGGAGCGATTTAGCGAGCGCGAGTATCCCAACGAGCCAGCCATCCCATCCGCTCCTAAACGTAAGCCGTTACTCTCTCGGCTTGGGCAATACGGAGTCTGGTTAGCTTGCAGCCTGATTCGAGAGCATCAGGTACAGACTCAGAAAGACCTCAGCAGTGAAATGCTGAAGCAGAGCGGCATTCTGGAACTTCAGCGTTTAATTAAAGCTCACTTTGGCAATCGCGCCTCTCTAATCAAGTTAAATACCACATTAGAGAAAATTAAAGCAGCTTGTTTCATGGAACGGCAGCACCTTGACGGTGTAGACTATCAATTGGTCATAGAGATAGAAAAAGCATTTAGCGAACTTGAAGCTGAGGAGCAACATTCGTTTCAGGAATTGCAAATCCTGCGTTTGTGCTACCAAGAGCAGCTAAGTTTTAATCAGCAAGAAGTCAGACAGTTGCTCAACGTTGTTGGTGAGAACGGCATTTCTATTGAAGAGCGATTGGGACTGAGTGCAAATTCTCCCAATGACCAGACGATCCGCGTTGCTAAAGAGCGAGTCCAGTATTGGAGCCAAAGAGCCAACGACTTAATGAGTGCTGACAGCCAAACACTTGATGCGGCTAGAGTCCTGTTACATTCCTACGAACGAATCTTGTATCATCTTAAGCAAAGGAATCGATCTTATGTTTAACCCCTTCGCTTTTTTAGCACCTCTATTCCCCTGCATTACCCGAGAAAGACAGATACGGGAATTAGCTATTCAGGCTCAGACAAGTGCCCGCAAATTGAGTGGTTTACGGCCTGAAGATTCCGAAGATTCTGACGCTGATTTCCTTTCTATTTTGAACTCTACCTGTTGGCTGCTGGAGCGTCTCGTTGAGCGTAGTGACTTTTCACCAGCAGACAGCCAAGCTGAGACTTCTACCGTACTTAAGACCTCAGAGTCAGAAGTGCCACCTCAACCTGCTGTAATTGCATCATCAAACTCACCAGCTACTCCCGAACCAGAATTCTCGGAGATGGCAAAGGACTTAATTCAGTTACGCGACTGGGTATTGATGGCAAAAACTGGTGGTACTGGAGCATCAGCAGAAGTCATCGAATCTTTTTATGAAAAGTTGGGAGAAATTTTAGCTAAAGAAGGTGTGACTGCTTTAGAGGAGTCCGATTGCCTGTATGATTACGAGCGACAACAGGTAGTTAGCATACAAGTGACGGATGATCCGAATAAAAGCGACTGGGTGTGCAACACAGTCAGACCTGGGTATTTGTTTCAGGAGCGATTAATCCGACCGCAAGAGGTTGTTATTTATACTTTTGATAACTCAATATCCTACAACTCATTTTCATCCGATGATTCTGTTTCCTAAGTGCTAATGTAACTCTCTCCTAAAAAAACAATTTAAGTGGAGGAATTAATCCAAATTAGACGCAACAAACTTCCCCTTTTCCAGAGGGGGTTGAGCGCTATATCCTTGATTTTATCAAGCTTTTAACAGGGTTGTCACCCCGTGAACTCGTGAGTTTTATTACAGTCGATCACCTGTTCTAAAACGGGTACAAGTCATCAATTTGGGGTATAAAAACTTGCCTGCACAATTCTTAATATTAATTAGTGGATGATTGGAATTTAGTTAGTTATTATCAGTTATAGAAGAGTTCGATAAACCAAGGAAGGGTAGGAAGCCTATGCCTATACTAAGAGGGAATGGAGATGAGTTTGCGGAGAACCTGGAACAACGCTGTCCAGTTGCTCTGTTACTGGATAACTCAGGTTCAATGTCTGGTCAAGCAATCCAACAGTTAAATCAAAGGAAAGGGTTGCTTTATTTAACCAATCTTTAGCTCGGGATGACCTAGCATCGGTGAGAATAGAAATAGCAATTGTTTCATTTGACTCCGTTAAGTTATATCAAGATTTTATGTCTTGTCAAACTATTATTTTTTCTCTAAACCAACCTTAGCTCAATGAAAATTTAGCAGTAAGCTGATTGACAAATTCCATTAAAATTGAAAAAGGAAAAATTTGCTTTATGACAATTCAAAATCAACTTAACAAATTTCAACAAGAGGCTGAAAGTATCGTCGAACAACTCAAATCTGTACCGCCGAATCTTTCTCAGCAGTATGAATGGGTTTCTCAAGAGCTAGATCGCTGCATCGATGAGATCAAAGCATCGGCTGGAAAAATTATTGAACAAGCATCCTCACCTGTGAAAATCGGGGTAGTTGGAGAGTTTGCCAGTGGTAAAAGTTTACTCATCGGTAGCTTGTTAGGTTATGCTGATGCCCTACCTATCGGTAGCGATGCGACTACAGGTAATATAACTGCCATTAATTTAGTTCAACAAGAAGATAACAAAACCACTAATTTTGCTAAATTTACCGTTGAGTATTTGAGCGATCGGGAAGTCAAAGAATGTGTGAATTATATACTCAAAGAAGCAGAAAAGCGTCTAAAAGACATTAATAAACTTGATGAGCAGGTTAGAAATCAATTTAATGCCGTAAAAAATTCATGGGAAAAAGGAGCTGAAGCAATTCAAAATATTATGGATTGGTGTAAATTAGCTTGGGAAGGCACTAAAAATATCGAATTGCGTTATTTACTGCGTGAATTAGTCTGGTTATTGAACACTTATAAGTCTTATGGAAAAGTATTTTGTGGGTCTGGTCATTCTTGGGAAATAGATCGAAGTATTGTGAAGGATGCTTTGCAGCTTCCCTATCAACCTTTAGATATTCAAAATCTGACATTTGATAGATTGCCCACTTCTCCTGTGCCATTATCTGATTCTCCCAAATCTTTAAATGACCACCTATTGAAAAACAGTTTTCCTTTAATTCGTTGCATTAAGATTGAAGTAAAAATTTGTAAGCAAATTTGGGATTTAGGAGGTGCTAGTAAGTTTACTTTATTAGACTTCCCCGGATTAGGATCTGCTAATTCGGGAGTGCGAGATACTTATTTATCTTTACGCGAATTAGCGGAAATACAGACTATTTTAATTTTACTCGATGGCAGAAAACCCGGTGGTGAAACTGCCAACAGACTTTTTACGATGATGCAAAAACACAAAGGAGAAGAAATTAAAGATAGAATTTTAGTAGCAGTAGGTCGGTTTGATGAATTATCTTTAGACAATCCCCAAGTAGTCGATCAATTAATTAATCTTGACCTTGACGATGATCCTTTTAGCGAGTCAGAATTGACAGAAAATTATATTTTGTCACAACTAACCGTCCTGCGAACAACCATTGGAAGCGCTAAAGCTTTTACCAATAAACCTGAACGGATCGTTTTCTGTTCTCCTCTGTTAGCTTTAGATCATCTACACAGAAGCATTTCTTCAATTACCGTCGGTTCTCCAAGTTTTATTGAATCTAAGTTTAGTGACCCCAATGCTCTCACTCAGTCGAAAAGAATGCTAGAAAAATGGCAAAAAATGAGTGAAAAATTACAGCAATCTGATCCTAAGAGTCATCTAGCAAAGCTGTTACAAGATTTTGCTGAATCTGAGGCTGGAGTTGGTCGCCTGAGAAAATTAATTTTGGCTCACGTTGCCGAACATGGGCTGAAGCAAATCTATCAAGATACCGAGCGAGCGTTTCAGGTTACAGAGCAGCAAAAACAACAACTAAAACGGATTTTAACTCGAATAGAACAAGAGAAAGATTTAGTGATTTCTGAATCTCCCAACTTACCCATTTTAAGACAAACCCTACAAGAACTAATTCAAATTTATGATAATTTTCAGAAAAAATTAGACCAAACTCCATTACAAAATAGGCAAGGTTTAAGCATTGAACAAGTCGTTAAAAAACAGGTAACTTTTAAGGTATATGAGTGGGCTGAATGGTATTCTCTTTTCCAAAACTTGAAAAATGGAACCGTAGAGAATATTGAATCAAACGATGATTTTGACGAGATATTTGGTACAAGTACATATAGTGATGATATTCCTACAAAAACGCAAGACTTTTATGACGGATTTTCTCAGCAGATCCAATCTTCAATTGAATTGATTAAAACCGATATGGCAGAATCAATTAAAATTTTGTTGAGTCAGTTATCTGAGGAAATCACTCCGCAACGCGAAAAACTGCAACAGATTACTTCCTTGGAGATGTTCGATAGTATTAAGCAAAAATTTGGAGAAAAACAGGCAGATCAATTTAAGGTTATGATAAAATCTCTCGAACCGCAGCAAATACTCGAAACGAAGATTGTTTCAAAAATTAAAATTGATTCTTCACTAGCTGAAAAGCCTGAACTTGTTTTCCCCTTTGCTTTGTCAAGCGAGCAAGGAAAGATCAGTAAGACTTTGGATTGGGGGCTGAAAAAACCGCAAAAACCCGGTCGTCATCATGTAGAAATTTTACGATTACGACAGGAGATAGTTAATAGTATGACACTAAATCTTGTTCAACTGGTTAGTCAGGCAAATAAGGATTTGAACAAATATATTATTGTTAAAATTGTCGGACTATTGATGGCAAAATATTTACAACTTTCCAGAAATGATGATCTATTAAGGTATATTGCAAATGCAGAAACAACACAAGATAAAGTGATTCCCGCTTGGTTTAAAATTTTGCATAATATTGCTCAAAAATAAACTTGAACATGAGCTATGAAGCCTTTTGTCAAAATTAGCAAGAAAATCAACAATTATGCCAGTTAACATTACCCTGGAAAAGCAATTTCTTTTAACCCCTAAAGACAAGCAGGGCTACAAAATTGCACTACCTGAAATAAAAATAGCACCCACTTCTGATAATAATCCGTTCATTAGGAGTATAGCTGTTCGTGTCACAGGTGAGCCAAATGAAATCAGGTCAAAGATTGAAACAGCATACCAGACAATTAAGTATGGCCCTCAAGAGCCGAGACTGTGGCAATTACAGCAGCAACAGCAATCACTAATAGGAGACTGTACTTTAGAACGATCATTACATGAATTTGAGCGAGTTGATTGCCATTTAGAAATCGAAATTAAATATTTAGATTCTGATGTCAATGGTCAACCGAAGAAAGAGGAAAAAAGTATGATTCAATCCTCTTCATTATACTATCCTCCTAAAAAGGATAAGATAGAAAAACCTGAGACCGATGTAAATTTGCCTGATAAGGAAAAATCAAAACCTATGCCTCAAAATGAATATCCTCAAAATCAAATTCCTCAAAGTAAATATTACGGCTGGCTGGCTATTGATTTTGGGACATCTAACTCAACGGTGACAATTTTTGATTTCAAAGGACGTCCCTATTCTACTGATTTAGTCTTTCCTAAAGAACAAGAGGATCGCTTAAAAAAGCGTTTCAAGGAATGGTTAAGTCTTGATGTTTTTCCGGGTGTTAGTCCTAGTGAATGGGAAAATTTTGTTCAGAAATTGAAGCCTAACAATTCCAGTCTTAATTTAAAGGAAACTATTCAACAAATTGAACTAAATTTGATCGGATCAGAGAAATTCCGTCGGGCTGTTAGCGAAAAACTGTCCGAAATTTACGCTGAAGTTTTTCGGATACCCTCTTTGGAATCTCAGAATCTTTTTTCGGTTAAATTAGACATGGGTGAGGAAAAAATTTCTAGCTTAATAGAAATTACTGGCCTTACCGATCCATTGACAATTAACATGGGTAACAGGATAAAACAAAGGCAGAATAATACATTTGCTCAAGCGAAGCAAATTACAGCAGAGATTCAAAATCGATTTCACTTTTCACCTAAGCGTTATTTAGGTCAAAAAACTGAAGAGTTCTCAGTGATCCTTGAAGACGGTCAAGAATCTACCGTTACCAGCGATGAAATTATTAAAGCTGCTTATCAGCATTTAATTCAACTGACTGACAATTATCGGCAATCAGAAAATTTGGCTATAGGTCAATTTAACAAGGCAGTAGTTACTTATCCTACTGTAGCATCTCCTTTCGTTCGTCACAAATTAAAACAATATATAAGAGACCTGGGATTCGTCAATGTACAAACCAGCTATGATGAAGCAGTAGCAGTAGCTATGTTCTACCTGTTCCGAGAATTTGGGGGTGATTTGAATGTAGGCATAGATTCTGTGAAAACTCGTTGCCGCTATGATGGTCAACAATGGTCACAAAATGTTTTAGTTGTCGATATTGGTGGCGGAACTACAGATATTGCCTTGATTAATTTTACGATTGAAGAAAAAGATCTTTTTCGCCCAGGTGAAGATCGAGGTGCTGGTGGACGCTATTATATCATTACTCCTAAAATTTTAGGTTCTTCGGGTAACACCCAGTTAGGCGGTGATTTAATTACTCTACGATTATTTCGTTGGTTAAAAGTAGCGATTGCTGACTGTGTATTGACGGCGGCTCAAGATCATAGTTTAGAGTTAGAAAAACCAAGCCTAGACGAAATAATCTTTGCTAGTGAGTTAGTAGAAGGAGGAAAATTTGTAAAAGAAGGAAGATTTATTAGTGGCAGTTTGCTACAGGCTATAAACTATAAACAAGACTCGCCGCAAACAGACGAATTGAAAGCTGCTGAAAAAATTTTACCAACCCACTGGGGCATGGAACCTCGTCGTTTGCAAACCTTTTACACTTTATGGAAATACGCGGAAGATGCAAAAGTACAATTAGCTAAAGGAGAATCTGAGTTCGTCTTAACAGGACAGCAAATTACCGAAATTTTAGACCAAACTCAAATTCGCTATACCATCGATAATCCCGATAGTCTAGTAGTTGGTTTATCTCAAGAAAACTTTGATCGCATAGTTACACCTGTGATTGAAGAAGCGATTAAGCTTGCTGAAGCGCTTGTCACAAATCGCTTTGGTGAAGAAAATATTCGTGAAGATCAAAAAAATACCCCAGAAATTGATTGGTTGATTTTATCAGGGCAAACTTGTCACTTACCTCAAGTAAAGGAACAAATTTATCAAAAATTTAAACCCTCTGATTATTTTAGTTGCAATCCAGAGAAACTTACCTTTGTTCCTGATTTTTCTAAGTTAGCCACATCAATAGGTGCTTGCTATACTGAAAAACTTCTACAGTTGGGTTTCACTGGAAAGAATAAGGCATCTGCCATTAAGGATGAGTTACGCAAAGGGGTCAATCAGATTGAGATTAAGGTAGATAATTTATTTTATTATTTGCCTTGTTCTTTCAAATTATCGACTCAAAGTCCATTCAAATCTTTGTTTGATACAGGCAAAGAACTATCTCTACTTAGTCCTGGTGAATTATTAGCAAAAGCCCGCACTGATTGGATTGATGCACAATTAGCAACAGGGGTTTACAGAGAGGATTTTCCCGGTGCTAAACCGCTGTATTGGGGAGGTTTTGATGGTCAGACAATAGCAAGGAGTATAGGAATGACAGACGAGCAATTTCGTGACTCTGTTAAACTTCAGTTTGAAATCGATCAAGAATTGCAATTTAAGCTTTTTGTTTGTCAGGGAGATGCTCATTATTTAATGAAAAAAGATCTCCCTAGTTTGGATATTAATTCTTTAGAAAAGGAGAATATCTCACTACATTTATATGTAGAAAATGAACCTAACAATAAGTGTTTCCAGGATGACGATATTGTGATAATAGATAACTCCCAAGATATTGCTGTTAATGTTTTTGAAGCATACACTTTTGATGCCCCGCAGTTAATCACAGTTGTATTTAAGAGCGATGATATTAATTTACTTTTCAATAATGAAAGAAATGAAAAAGATGAAAACAAAATTAAAAAATTTCACTATGAAGATAATCCTCAATTAATCACAAAAGGATTAATTAGTGAGCCGCTACCAATTTTCCCTAACAGGGATAAACATATATTTTGCCAACGTCAAGGAGACCGTTGGTTAACAATTGGTGAGCTTGATAAACCTTTCCCGGGTTTTGAGGGTAAGTATTATGCAACTCTTGATAGTCAAGGAAAATTAAGAGTTCATGCTGGAGAAATTCCTTACTACAGTTTTGATGAAGAAGAATGTATTCAGCAAGAGGGTTGCGTTTATGTTACTGAACTAGGGTTAGAGCCTCAAAATATTAATGAGTTTCGAGACCCTTTTTCTGGAAAACAATAAATTAATTAGTTTAATCACGTTGTTGCCTTGAAATTTAGCAAAAAAATCAACCAATAACGTGATTTATAAAATGCTTTTATTTAGAGGTAAAATAGACATGGAAAAAATTAAAAATATCCTGGGAATTAATTCAAATTTATCTAACACTTTAAAATTTAGTTTGCATGGACTTCGTGCTTCCTTAGTGGCGGCTAAAAATCAGTTTCCTGATGATCAAAGTATCAGCCTTTGTAATGAACTGATTGCTGAGTTAGAAGAGATATTAAACTTAACTAACATAGAAGCAGATCCACCTGTTCCTAGTTCAGATAACTTTATGCTCAAAAGCTTAAAAGATTATGTCACTCAAAATCAAGATTTGAAAATTTATTGGGGGGACAAATTTTTAGTTCAAAGTGAGACAGATGAAGATTTATGGCAAGAAATTCAGTTGTTTCTCTTACGGGTTCCAGAAAAAATTGTTGATCATTTAAAAGATGAAATTTTAAAGCAAATGCCAGATGGGGTGAGGTTCTGGTCTCCATCAAAACTTAATATTCCTTATTATAAAGATAAACAGGTGTTCCCTGGATTGGCAAAGGGGATTAAAGCGAAGGGCTTAAATTTTTCTACCCAAACAGATTTAGATTCAAGACTCAATCCTCAAAACCAAGAATTGACAGAAGATATTGCATATCTAGGAAAAATTGTATCTGCTTGCCTCAAATTAATTGACTTAGATTCGTCTAATTTATACCATGCCTTTGAAAAAGTTTATCAGTTTGGTCTAATGTCTTTAAGCAAACAAGAAGAACGAGAAAGATATGTGAGAGCTTTAATTCAATCTTTTCATCGAGTTATAGAACCAAGTCAAGATATAGTTTCAAATTTGAACAATCACATAGCTTTAGATGAGGCAATTCATTCTTTGGTTTATAACCCTCTTGCCGCTGAAGATTCGTGGTGGGGTAATTTACAACAAGAATATCGTAACAAACTCCAGTTATTTTTTAAGCAGGCTAGAAAAGAAGGTCATAATGTATTTATTCGTTCTTTATCTGGTGATTATAGAGATGTGTATAAGGATACAAATAGAGATCAAGATATACCTCTTGACCAAGGAGAAACTCCAGGAAAAGTGTTAACTTGTTTAAGAGTCTATTCTAGCATTCAAGGAAAAGTATTTCCTGGTCGTGTTATTTACCGTCCTGAAACTCTCAGATAGGGTGAATTATTTTTTTAGTCAAGCAATAGTGAGGTTTATTCATGTCTTGGAAAGCGATCGCCTTTTCGGAAGCAGGTACAAGCCATCAAAAATCGGGGCAAACTTGCCAAGATTACGCTAAATTTATCAAACTTAATGACTTTGGAGAAACTGTCAATGATGGGGACATTATTATCGGTGCCGTATCCAAAGGCTGTGAAGGGTATAAACATTCTGATATTGGTTCTCAATTAGCAATTGAAACCGCTTTGAACTATTTGCAAGACAGAATTCAATTTGTTGGAGTAAATGAGGCTAAAAAAAATTGCTTACTAGACATTTCCAAAGAAGAAGCTGACAAAGTTGTTCGGCAATTTTTTCTACAAACTGTAGAAAAAGTCAGCAAAAACTTGGATGTCAAATCCCAGGAATTGAGATGTTATCCTCAAGACTTATCTTGTGCTTTGTTAGTGGTGCTTGCAACTCCTAAATGGCTGGCAGCTATGCGAATTGGCGATGGTTTTATTGTTATTCAACAACCGGAATCAGAATATCAATTACTTTTTGACCCTATTAGAAGAGAGTCTGTAAATAAAACTACCTTTCTCCCAGATAGTAATGCTTTAGAGTTAATTCAATTCAAGATATCTGAAGGGCAAGAATTAATCTTTGCATCAACTTATAGCTTGCAAATATTAGCTCTTGATATCGGAGTAAAATATAAGCCAAAGCCTTACTTTTTTGATAGCTTGAGAAAAGCCATAAACAGCAGTTCAGAAGATCAGGTAATAGAAATAATAAAAAATGTTTTTAAAACAAAAACAATAAAGACGTTCACTGAAGATAAAACACTTTTATTATGTTTTTATAAATCGCCTTTATTAGAAGAATTAGATTATTGGTATCAATTAATCACGGCACTCACGCAGGAATTATCAGACCTGCAATCAGATCATCAAAAATTAACTGAAAAGCTAGAGGAAAGGGAACAAGAATTATCAAGCCTGCTAGATGAGAATCAAGCATTAACTGAACAAATTTCTCAGGCAAGAATTGAAATTCACGAATTTAGCACCGGAATTCAAGTCAAAAGGGTTGGCACGGGTTGGGTTTCGCAGGGGTTTACAGGGGAATATATGAATAGAACTCTTGATCAAATTCCTGTGGCAGTTCAAAGAGCGATCTCTAACCGAGAATTTGCTGTTGCAGGGGGAACTTCTAGCGATGAACCTGCTGTTATTGGCCGTGAAATATCGGACAATGGCGAGGACGAGGAATGGTCAGTGATTGCTGTTGTTACAAAAGGTCGAGATGATCGGGGACGGAGTCCCTCGATGTATCGTTATTTCTTATGTGAAGGTATCGGTAATCTGGGAAATATTTTAGCTAAGTTTAATAAGGAAGGTGGCATTCCGGTTTTTAATCCCTATGATGCTAAAAGGATTCGCACCTTTGAGGTTGATCAGAACCCAAGTTCATCCTCTACCAACTTATCGGATCAGTTGAAGTCATTACTCGACGCTCAATCTACACCAATTATTGTTCCTTGGCAACAAGCTTGTACTCCCCTAATTTTAAATGAAATGGCAAGACAAATTCCAGGAAATCAACCCATTTCTTGGGCATTTAAAGTGGAAGCGTTAGAACAACCGACACGGTTTCAAGTGATTCAACCTGCCAGTGAAAAAGCTGAACAATTGTTACAACAAATGACTGCTGTTACACGCCAATATACTGTTAATATTGTTAGGGAACAATCAATCAAGTCTGTAATTAAAGGGTTGAGTAGTCGAGAACAGGTCAAGAGTGAGCAGATTCTCATCTTAGAAAATGCCTTGAATGATCCTCAAATTAATGACAATTACTGGAAATCTTTATTTGACAGTCAAGGTGCTTCTCAATGGCGATCGCAAGGAATTTATAATCCTCAAATGGTGAGGGTTTTGACTCTACAAGCCATTTTAATTCCAGAGAGGTTATCGGACTATTTAATTTCGATGTCTAAGCAAGGTAAACAGGATAATCATTATCAAACTTCTGAGAATTTCCAAACTGAAATTAGAAATGCTCTCACCAAAGTTTCTAATCAAACTCCAAGATTAATTAAAAATCTAGTTGAGGGGGTCAAAAGCCTCATTCCTACCTTACTTGAACATCCTGAACAAGTCGAGGTTACTATCTGGTTATTACAGTTACCGAATGGACTCTGGAGTTGGTCTTATTCCCAGGTTTTTATTCCTGATTATTTAGACCATGATTTAAACTTAATGCCAAAATTTGCAAGAGGAAACAAAAATTTAACTTTTAAACTAACCAGTCATCCTGAATGGTATCAAATTTTAGGAGAGTTGAGCATTTTTTGGAAAAATCGTTCTGTCTCTAAAATAGAACGCTATCAACCGTTAGCTGACTTATTTAAAAAGTTAGAAAATTCACCAAAATTAGCTGCATTTTTTTCTCATATTGCTTATGGAAAAGGAGAAATTTCTAAACAAATTTTTTCTCAAATTCCAAGTACAGATGGATGGCATTCTAATGTTTATGGGGTTAGGGTAGAGAGAAAAGTAACTTTTGTTGACGTATTGTTTTTGATGTTACTAAAAGAATTTGAAATAGGAGGAATTGATATGCGTGTTGGAGTTGCTTTAGCTATTTTATTAGTATTTACAGGATTGGGTGTTATTACAGGGTTAGCGGTTGGTCGAGTGAGGGCTGATAAAAAGCCTGAACCATCAACTAATCAATCTTCAAGTGTCTCTATGCCTAAGTCTAGTAATCCCCTAGAGGCAAAAGATAACAAAAATACTTCATCTTACCCCCCCTAGTCTTCTAGGAGAGCGAAAAATTTTGGGGAGATGGGTAATCAATAGGAATTGTAAAGATTAATCATCCCAAAGACCTTGAAATTTAGCAGAAGCCAGTTCGGTATAACGCACAGTATGCTGAATATTGTTATGCCCCAAGTAACGGCGTTTGAGTATCAATACCTCGATTAGCCCAATAATATCCCATTTCCTCTAGTTATTGATTTTTTTATCAACATTTCTGTTTACCCCCCTAGTCGAGAGTAGTATTAATACTCTTGGGTTTAAAGTCAAGTTACAGCTTTTAAACTCAATTAATCCAGCAACTTATCTAAGGCAGTTTGAGCAATTAATTCCGCTTTTTCAGAAGTGACTTTTTGATACTGTAACGTCGTCTGAATACTACTATGTCCCATCAATGCCCGTAATTCTTCTAAACCCATTAACCCGACTCGCTCGGTGGCAAAAGTATGTCTTAAATCATGCAATCTCGCCTCTTGAAGTGTAGGGACAAGGGCGATCGCCTCTTTCCAGTCTTGATAAGCTTGGCTGTAGCTGAGGCGGGTGAGGTGTAGGGTTTTGGGGTGCTGGGCGACGAATAAGGCGGTGGCTTGGGGAGGGCGAGTTCCCTGAATATAGCGGTTTAAGGCTTCGGCGGCATCAAGGCTGTAGAAGCACCAGCGTCGTTTATTGCCTTTACCGATGACTTGAAATTTGCGGTCGGAGAAGTTGATTTGGTCGAGATCTAAGGCGAGGACTTCACTAACTCTGGCCCCACTGCGGTGCAGTAAACGGACTAAGGCCATCAGTCGCCAGTTGCAGAGGTGGCGGATGGCTTGATACAGGGCGTTGAGTTGCTCGGGTTTGAGGTAGCGGATTGTGCTGTCTTCGTGGTGTTCTCCTTGTTCGGCATCGGGTTTTCGAGGTTTGAGGCGGGCGATGGGGTTGAGGGGGATGTAGCCTTCATCGACGGCAAAGTTCATGAGGGCGATGAGGATACGTTGATGGCGACGGTGGGTGGTGTAACTCAGGTGGGTTAAGGAGTCGAGGTAGTCGCGCACTTGTTGACGATCTAGTGTTTTAATGTCCGAGAATCCATACTGTTGCAGGAAGGGAATCAAGGTGAGTTCATAAGACTTTTGGGTGGCAGGGGAGAGTTCAGGACGCTGTAAAAACTGGGTGGCAATTGTAGCAATTGTGGTTGTCATAAAATTTGAATTATGCTGAAATAATAATAGGCTAATTAATACTGTTTTTAGCATATTTTAATGCACACTTTAACATCGGAATCTCTGCCCCAACCCGAGGAAACGCTGGGAGAATACGTGCGACGGCTACGAGGACTGAAGCGTCTGAGCCAAGAACAGTTGGCGCAAGGGTGTGGGTTGCATTTGCAAAGTATTGGTAAGATTGAGCGGGGGTTGACAACTCGTTTGAGTCAGAAGGCGAAACGGGGTCTGGCTCAGGTGTTGGGGGTTCCGGTGGCGTATTTGGAGGCGGCGGTGCGAGGGACGGGGGTGGAGGTGTCTCAGGCGCTGAAACTGTGTCTGCACTGTTGGACACCGGGGACGGTACCGGAGTTGGGATGGCTTGACCCCAGGGCCAAGTTTTGTTTTTTGTGTGGGGGGGTTTTGTGCGATCGCTGTCTAGGGTGTTCTCACCCCATTACCTCTGAGCAATATCGGTTTTGTCCGATGTGTGGTCAGTCTTATCGGGATGGAAAGCACAAAGCTGTTGAGTTGAGAAAGACAGAGCAGAAATAAGAGTTAGAAAATGTTGAGGTTAGGGAGTTAATTCAAAAAAATCCCCTCAAAAACAGACCGAGACACCCGAAAATTAATGTCCCTAAGTTTTTGATATAATTCATTTTTATCCGCAATATTAATCTTACCCGTTTGGGTTAACTTTTTGATAATTCCTAAAGTTCCTTTAACATTTAATCCTAAATTAATCGCTTGTTTTCGAGCCGCTAAGTCATCTAATATGATATAATCCGCTTGCAGTTCTGTTGCTAAAGAGATCGCTTCCGACTCCCCTTGTCCTAAACTTTGATTGATGCGGTTTAATAAAGACAGTAAAGTTGTACGCCTCACCTGAAGTTTTCCCGTTTCAATTAACGGATTAATCACTGAAATAATCAAATCATCCTTCGCTTGAATTTCTTCAATAACAGCCGTCGGGACATAAAATTCATCCTCCGTTTCCAGAAATAATTCTAAAAACTCTAATTTACCGAGAAAAATTAACGGAGATGAGTTAATCACAATTTTCACAGCGTTTACCAGTCCTTTTCCCGTTGAATATCTTCATCCTCTAAATAGGAAAATTCGATTCCTAATAAATCTAAAATTTGCAATAATCCCGCTTCATCTAAATTCATCACTTCCGCAGCTTTCCTCAAACTTATCACTCTAACGGTTAACGCACCCAAAACAAATAAAAATCGTTCTTTCTGTTCCACGTCCGTAAAAACAGGTAAAGAAACTGCGATATTTTGTAAAGCTATTGTAGAAGTCATCATTTACTCCTAAAATTGAACAAATTTATAATTCTCCAAACCGTTCTCGATACAACGCTAACTGTTCTTCTGGCGTTAAATAGCGAACGCCTTGTTGATTATACCAAGATAAAACCTCTAGGGAACAGGGAACAGGGAACAGTAAGTAATGAAAGGGTTTCAGGATTTAGAATTGTTCTAACTGTAATGCGTAGCTCTATAGAGTTGCGATGCCGTCCCAGGCGGCGGCTACTAATCGCCTACGAACAAGCTAACGGTGCTACAGTAAACGAGTGGGTGAGTGCTTGTAACTTGCGCGATCACTATTGGCTTGATATCGATTTATGGATAATTCGCAATTAGAGAGTTTATTACAAGATTTAGAATCTGATATCTTAGAACAAAATCAAAGAACTGTTGAACAACAATTAGCATCAGTTCGGTTTACAACCCGTATCCAGACTCCTATTTTTCCAACTAACTTAGGTGCTTTAGTAATCGGTAAAGAACCCAGACAATTCGTTCCTGGTGCTTATATTCAATTAGTGATTATCAGGAGGCATCCATGACGGTTCCTATCATTACTTTTTTTAATAATAAAGGCAGGGTTGGAAAAACTTCGTTAGTTTACCATTTAGTCTGGATGTATTGTGATTTAGGACTGCGGGTTGTAGCAGCAGATTTAGACCCCCAAGCTAATCTTACCGCCGCATTTGTAGATGAAAACCGATTAGAAGAAATTTGGGAAGAAAGCCCACAACCTAACACTATATTTCGTTGTGTGCAACCTTTAATTACAGGAATTGGCGATATTGCCACTCCACAATTAGAGCTAATTGAAGAAAATTTAGCTTTACTGGTGGGAGATTTATTACTTTCTGGATTTGAAGATGATTTTTCCGCAGAATGGTCAGGATGT
This sequence comes from Planktothrix sp. FACHB-1365, assembly GCF_014697575.1. Lineage (GTDB taxonomy): Bacteria > Cyanobacteriota > Cyanobacteriia > Cyanobacteriales > Microcoleaceae > Planktothrix. The sequence continues at coordinate 27,552 of NZ_JACJSC010000018.1, forward strand.
ATGGATAGAAAAGAACGTTCTTTTCGGGTCATTTCGGCTTTTTGGCGATTGCTACAAGCTGCTGGTCAAACCCATCAAGCTGATATTATTTTGGCAGACCTTGGCCCCAATTTAGGAGCGATTAATCGGGCTGCTTTAATTGCATCTGATTATGTAATTGTTCCTCTATCCCCTGATTTATTCTCACTGCAAGGATTGAAAAATCTCGGCCCCACTCTTAGACGCTGGCGAGAAGAATGGAACGAACAATTAGCAAAGAATCCTGTCTCTGATTTAAGACTTCCAACGGGTCAAATGCAACCGCTTGGGTATATTGTCCTGCAACATTCTGTAAGGCTAGACCGTCCAGTTAAAGTTTATCAAAGATGGATGGCTCGAATTCCTCATGTTTATCGGGAAGCCGTATTAATTGAAGAAGGAAATAGTAACCTATTGTTATCAGAAGATCCCTACTGTTTAGCCTTACTAAAATACTATCAAAGTCTCATGCCTCTGGCTCAAGAAGCTCACAAACCGATGTTTCATCTTAAACCCGCAGATGGAGCGATGGGTGCTTATCTTCAATCTGTACAAAGTGCTTACCGAGACTTTAATCAACTCGCTCGAAAAATTGCTGCATTAGTACAAACTCCAATCAACTATTTAACCTAAGAAAATATGCTAAAATTTAAAAAATTATCAAGAGTTTAAATGATGAATTTAAGAAACTTATTACAACAAAAACGAGAAGAAATTCTCAACCTGGCTACTCAATATGGTGCTGACAACCCCCATCTGCGGAATGTGGGATAAAATATAATCTATATATAATTTTAGAATGAGTTTAAACTTAACGTCAAGTCAAATTCAAGCCTCCAAACCGATTCAATATTCTTCTAATACCGCCTTCCTTAATGAAGTTGATTTATTGCGTTTGAGGATTACTCCAAAAATCGATAAGGTGAAGCAACAGAAATGGGGTCAGTTTTTTACACCTTTTCCTGTAGCAGACCTGATGGCCCGAATGTTTCAAAACTTAAATTTACCTGAGATTTCTTTATTGGATGCGGGTGCGGGAATGGGTTCTTTATCTGCTGCTTTTGTTTCAATAGTTTGCCAACAACCTAAACCTCCTGATTCTCTGCGAATTATTGCTTATGAAATTGACCCTTCTCTCAAGGAATATTTAAAACAAACCTTGGAGTTATGCACCCAGCAATGTGAATCCTACAAAATTTCATTGCATTGGGAAATTCGGACGCTCGATTTTATCGAAGAAGGTGTTAATCAATTACAACCTAATTTATTTAGTGCTTCAGAAAACCTCTCCTTTACGCACGCTATTATTAACCCGCCTTATTTTAAAATCAATGCTCATTCAAAGTATCGCTCTTTACTCCGTTCAATTAATTTAGAAACCAGTAATATTTATCCCGGTTTTATTCAAGTTGCAACCCAACTTTTAACGGATGGGGGAGAACTCGTTGCAATTACCCCTAGAAGTTTTTGTAATGGTTTATATTTTCGGGAGTTTCGGAAGCGGTTTTTAAGGGATATGGCATTACGCCAAGTTCATCTTTTTGACTCTCGACTCTTGCCTTTTAATGACCAAGCTGTTCTTCAAGAGACGATGATTTTTTCTGCGATTAAACAGGTAGAAAAAGAATCTACAGTGTTAATTAATAGCAGTTGTAGTGCAGATGATGATTTGATTAGAACTCATACTGTACCTTACACAACAGTTGTTCATCCTGATGATCCTGAACAGTTTATTCGTATTGTACCAGATGCCTACAGTCAAGAAATCCTAGAACAGATGGCTTCTTTTCAGTGTACCTTATTAGATTTAGGGCTGTGTGTTTCAACAGGACGAGTTGTAGATTTTCGAGCTAAAGAATACTTGCGACTTTTACCGGAAGCTGGAACTGTTCCTTTGATTTATCCAGTTCATTGTTCTAAGGGGTATCTTGAATATCCAACATCAACCCAAAAACATCAAGCTTTAGTTCAGACTGAACAGACGGCTAATTTGTTGCTTCCGAATGAACATTATGTTTTGACGAGGAGGTTTTCTGCTAAAGAGGAAAAGAAACGAGTTGTTGCTGTTGTTTATGATGCTAATTCTTTAAATAGTCAATGGGTGGGTTTTGAAAACCATTTGAACTATTTTCATCACCAGGGTAAAGGATTATCTCTTTGTTTAGCAAGAGGACTAACGGCTTACTTAAATTCAACTTTAGTCGATTCATTCTTTCGCTTATTTAATGGGAATACTCAAGTTAATGCAACTGATTTGCGAAATCTCAAATATCCCACCTTAAAACAACTTTTAGAGTTGGGAGAAAAAATCGGCAATTCATTTCCATCTCAGCAAACTATTGATGAACTGATTCAGCAAGACATTTTAAAAATGACAAATTCCAGAGAAAGTAATTCTATCATCAGAAGATCCCTGCTGTTTAGCCTTACTAAAACACTATCAAAGTCTCATGCCTCTGGCTCAAGAAGCTCACAAACCAATGTTTCATCTTAAACCCGCAGATGGAGCGATCGGTGCTCATCTTCAAGTTGTACAAAGTGCTTACCGAGACTTTAATCAACTCGCTCAAAAAATTGCTGTATTAGTACAAACTCCAATAAACTATTTAATATAATAAAATATGCTAAAAAGGTAGATTACAAGAATTAAGTGTGATCGCTCAGACGCTACAATAAAACCAACTTATTGCTCAGGAGGTGCTTTGCCTGACAGAACCCGTAGACGATACAGTCATTGCGGAACTTTACGAAACCATCGGCAATATTGTCATTCGATTTCCTCTGCTTCATTGTCAAGAATGTGCCAGCACGCTCAAACGATGGCTTAAACAACGTGAAGTACCGGGAAAACTTTGGCGAATTTCGACCCGATACGATAATGAAGATTTTATCCTTAGCGATCGCCTTGAACAACAGGGTTGCTTTGAAAGCATTACAGAAAATGGTGTTTATTTATGCCAGCCTACTTAATTCAGAATGAGTACATTATTTGAGCTACTAGAAAAAATTAAAATCAAACCCGGATTATACCTGGGATCATCCTCTATTACAAATTTGCAGATGTTTATTCAAGGCTATCGCTTTGCACGTTCAGAAGTAGGTATCGTCAATACAGAAGCCGAAAGTGACTTTTACAAAAACTTCCAACCCTGGCTACAAAATCGCTTATCAATTCGTACAGTAAATGCTTGGGACAAAATTATTTTGCTCACCTGTATTGATGAAAAAGCAGGATTTGATTATTTCTTTCAACTTTTGGATGAGTTTATTCAACGAGATAAAAGCCAAGATATCGATCCAATTGTGGCTAAATCAACGGCACAAAATACCGAAAAAGTGGTAAGAAGTGCGTAGGCGCAGCCCAGTGCAGGCATCGCCTGATGGGTTAGTTTGTAGGGTGCGTTAATGAAATATAACGCACCCTAATTGTATTGCTTTGACAGAATGCGATCGCCTAAAAACCTCCTCCATCCCAAAGAATATATCGTAAACTCTACAATAGCAGGCAAGGATTAGGAAGTCTTCATACTCAGCAAAGTATTGATAAACTGATTCAGCAAGATATTTTAAAAAACTAATTATGAGTTATCGTTATAATTGATCAACTTCTGGCTTGACTAAGTTTGAAGTTAATCCCACCAAGCATACAATTGTTGAGAATTGATTTTAAGTTCATCACAACCCCAAACGAATCGCACAAATTCACCCGCGAAATCTAAGTCTTTTACGCCAACAACTGTTATTGCATCTATTACTAAATCTGGCGTTGGTTCGTCAGGAAATGCTATGCCATCAAAAGTTGGTATGACTCCTTGTTTTTGACATCGTTGCCCAAATTCAATACATGAATTCACAGATGGAGCCGCATTAAATTTTGCCGAGGGTGTGGTGTATCCCTCTTCAAGAATCTGTTGCAATGTCTCTAAGGACAAGCCTTTAAATTTAATGGCATTGGGAGTATACTCAGTAATTGTCGTACCCAATATTTCCTCTATCCGTTGAACCATAAAGCTACCCAAAAGTTAAGGCTAAGTTAGGTTTTATTGAGCGTTAAACCTATTTTATTGTAATTCAAGTTAATTTTCTCAACTGGAAATTGTCAAGGCAATCAAAGCGACTAAGCAAAGTAACTGAACAATCAAGCTGAAAAGTCGGAATATGGGATTCATACCAGCAATATAAAGATAGAATTGATACACTGGCTCAAAATCAGGCACAATCAAGAAAAGCTACCCAACCCATTCAAACCCTATTCCAACCGTTCAACCTTTTGAGAAAATAGCGCATGGCAAAGGATATCTACCACGATACGGTAAAAGCAGCCTTGAAGAAAGAGGGGTGGACAATTACTGATGAACTGTTCAGACTCACAATTGGCTCTCGCTCAGTCTACATCGATTTAGGAGCAGAAAAACTTATCATTGCAGAAAAGGAAGGATGTAAAATTGCGATTGAAATCAAAAGTTTTTTAAGTCCTTCGCCAGTTAATGACTTGGAAAATGCACGCTTGTCAGTATATCCTTTATCGAGACGCTTTGAAACGCTCCCAACCCGAACGTATTCTTTATTTAGCCATCTCAGATGAAGTCTACCTAGATTTTTTCCAAGAAGAGATCGCCCAAATGGTGGTAGAAAATCAACATCTTAAACTTATCATCTTTGACCCTAGAAAAGTGGAGGTTGTAAAATGGATAGAGTAGATGAATATCGAGATATTATTGAACGCATTCTCGAAACGCACCATCGCATTCCTTACAGTCATGGACAGATCGAAAGTAAGTTGATTATTGATCGAGAACGCAACAACTTCTTACTGATGAATGCAGGTTGGGATGGCAAGCGCAGAATTCACGGTTGTGTTGTTCACGTCGAAATAATTGATGGCAAAATCTGGATTCAAAGAGATGGCATAGAAGACGGTATTACTGAAGAACTTGTTGCTGCCGGAGTTCCCAAAGATAAAATTGTTCTGGCGTTTCATTCACCTGATGTGCGACAACACACTGGATACGCTATTGCTTAAAATTTTAATATGAGTTGGAAAGGAATAAGCCTAAAAACAATACTCGATTAGCTTGTCAAGGAATTGTATAATTTAGGGCATCAACAATCTGTTAGGAGAGTGTCAAATTCGAGGTCTTTTAAATTTATAAACAGATTGGGAAAACTTTTATGCCTTATCGTAAATTTACACTCAGTAAAGCGGTAGATGATTTTCAACTCACCATTGTTGAGGGCGATCGCTTTCTGCCTGAGATTTCCCCAGTTAATCCAACTGCTTTGCTCAAAGATACGTTGAAAGAAACGTTACCTTGGGCGATCGCAGTGGGGAGTGAAAAAGCCCGTTCTGAAGCGATTATCAATCCCGTTTTGTTAGAAGTTAAACGTCAACTTAAGGGACAAATTAGTGTTTTTTCCGGTGAAGAATTCAACGTCCAGCCCGAGGTTGATTTAACAGGTTATGTCGATTTTTTAATGAGTCGCTCTCCAGAGCAGTTGTTCATTAAAGCACCTGCTGTGGTTTTAGTAGAAGCGAAGAAGGAAGATTTGAAACCTGGACTGGGACAATGTTTAGCCGAGATGGTGGCTTCCCAACGGTTTAATCAACAGAAACAGCAACCGATTTCAACGATTTATGGAACAGTGACGAGCGGTACAGTTTGGCGGTTTCTCAAACTAGAAGAGCAAACTGTGACGATTGATTTGACTGATTATCCACTCCCTCCGGTTGAACAAATTTTGGGTTTTCTGGTTTGGATGGTGCAAAATGGTTGAGGATTGGGATTTGGTATCATAGGTTGGAACTACATCTCTAGTTCAGAGCGAGGAGAGGAGAAAATTGCGGTGGAAGTTAAAAGTTTTTTGGCACTTTACATCGGCAATTTCTGAGTTTCATCAAGCATCACTCGCAAAATATCAAAGCCAGAAGCGGGGGCTTATGCAAGACCTCCTCACTGGCAAAGTCCGCGTTACTCCCTTACTACAAACTGGAGGCGATCGCCACTTATGACTCCAGCCTTACCACCCCAGGAAACCCTAACCATTGAGTTCAAGAGCGACAGAAACAAACTTGCTGATCGCGACCTGATCGAAGCAATTACCTGCCTTGCCAACACCGACGGTGGCGAACTGTGGCTTGGGGTTGAAGATGATGGCACTCCCACCGGGTTACATCCCGACCATCAAATGGTTGAAGGAGTTATCGGACTGGTCGCAGCACGAACCTCCCCCGCGCTCACCGTACAAGTTGATCGCCTCACCATTCAGGGTGTCCAGGTGGCTCGGATTTTAGTCCCCCAAGCCAAGGGTGAGGTAGCCACCAGCAACGGGGTGTATGTGCGTCGTCGTTTGCGTCCTGACGGGACTCCCGAATGTGTTCCCATGCTGCCCCATGAGCGCACCAGCCGCGCCACCACCTTCGGACTCCTCGATGCCTCTGCCCAACCTGTTTTAGGTAGCACCCTCCAAGATTTTGATCCCATTGAGCGCGATCGCCTGCGCCAAGCCATTCAAATCTATGGAGGCGATGCCGCAAGGCGGCGGCTACGCCATCGCATCCTCCTCGACCTCGATGACGAAGCCCTAGATGGTGCTTTGGGCTTAACCTCTCGACAGTCCGATGGCAGCCGCATCCCCACCCTAACCGGACTATTACTAATCGGACGAGAGCCAGCCCTGCGGGATCTTGTTCCCACCTATGAATTTGCCTTTCAGGTGTTAGCCCAGGAAGCCGTGCGGTTTAACGAATTTCGGCGCTTTCCTCTCCTCAAAGCCCTAGACTGGCTCGAAACTAACTTTCGCCCCTATAACCCAGAAGAAGAACTACAAATTGGACTGTTTCGAGTGCCTGTGCCTAAAGTTGATCTGGGTGCTTTTCGGGAGGCGATCGCCAACGCCCTCGTTCATCGAGATTATCATCAACGGGGAGCCATCCACGTTCGCCTGGAAGATGAAGCCCTGGTAATCAGTAACCCCGGCGGGTTAGTCGATGGTGTCACCCTTGCCAACCTCCTGACGACTGAACCCCGTCCCCGCAATCCCCGCCTTGCTGATGTCATGAAACGAGTGGGAATTGTAGAGCGATCAGGTCGTGGTATTGATAACATCTATCGCGGGTTACTTCGCTACGGTCGCACTGCTCCCGACTACAGCCGCACGGATACCAATAACGTCGTCCTCAGTCTCTCCACTGCTGAAGCGGATCTTGAATTTCTCCGGTTAGTTGTTGAAGAGGAAAACAAGCAGACCAGACCCTTACCGATTGATAGCCTAATAGCCCTTTCCGCGTTACGAGAGAGCAAGCGCCTGAGTGCGGATGAATTAGCAACTTATATTCAAAGGGGTGTAACCCAAGCTAAAAAGACGCTCGAAATCTTGAATGAAGCAGGGTTAGTGCAAGCTCATGGAGTTTCTCGGAGTCGAACCTATACCCTCGCGCCGAGTATTTATCAAGCCATTGGTCACAAAGCTGAATATACACGTCAAAAAGGGTTTTCTGCCCTTCAACATGAGCAGCTAGTCCTTAGCTATGTCGCACAACATGGACAGATTAAGCGAGCGGAGGTGATGGATCTGTGTCGCCTGTCAGAAGGACAAGCCAAGGATTTACTTAAACGGATGAAAGAAAAAGGGGTGATCATGCTAGAGGGAAAAGGACGCAATGCTGTGTATCGGAGTGGACTAAACGGATGAAAATCGGATGGAAACGGATAAAATCGGATGGAAGAGCGAATGCCTACTGCTTGGTATAACATTCAAGCAGATTTATCCACACCTCTACCCCCCGTCCTTTTTAATCAATTTGGGCGTACCCAAACAAGATATTGTGTTAGGTTTTTATCCTCCTTTCATGCGGGAAATGACCGACTATGCTGTTGGCTAAAAGTTTTTCGTTTCTAAGCTAAATCAAGTGTCTTTTTTATCTGGTTCCTATTTTCTGTTAAATTTGTCATGACAAATGAAGTTGAGGCTTCTGGCATCGTTTCTGGAGATGCGATCGCTCTCCTACTCTTCTGTTGAGGTGCGATCGCAACCCATTGAACTCACGTTTAATGCAATATCTAGTTTTTTGTATTTTTTTGATGTTCCGCTCGGGGTGAGAGTTGATCGCTAATTCTCCCCTCAACTGCCGAAATAGCGACCACGCGAGGAGAAGCCAAATAATTCTTCGCCGTCGGATCGCCGCTTCGTCCTTTAAAATTACGATTAGTAGCATAAACCCCCGTTTCCTCCTTATCTAACACCCCAAATCCAGCATTAATGCAAGCACCACAGCCTGATTTAAGAACAGTCGCTCCCGCCGCAACAAAAATTTGCATATACCCTAAATTCTCAGCCTTTTTACGCACCTCTATAGAAGCTGGCACAATAAAAAGACTCACACCAGGAGCTACATGACGACCTTTAAGTACCTCAGCCGCAAGAGCCAAATCGAAAAGTTTTCCCCCCGTGCAAGAACCAATAAAAGCCTTAGTAATAGGCACTTCTCCTAACTCACTAATTCCAACTACTCGATCGGGTTTAGGAGGACAAGCAACCTGTGGTTCTAAATGGCTTAAATCAAACTGATAAATATCTTCATAATTAGCATCTGGGTCACTAATGACTTCCTCAAATAAATCTTGACCGCAGCGTTGCAAATATTGATGAGTTGTATTATCAGGAGCAATTAACCCGCACATTGCACCACACTCGATCGCCATATTAGATAAAGTCATCCGTTCTTCCATTGGCATTCGATCAATAATACTACCTCTAAATTCCATCACCTTACCCGCAGCACCATCACAGCCGATTTTGCCCAGGATAAACAGCATAATATCCTTAGCAGTGATATATTTAGGCAAAGTTCCTTCCAGTTGAAAAAGTAGAGTAGGAGGAACTTGCACCCACATATCCCCCATAGCAAAAATATTCGCCATATCCGTTGTTCCCACACCAGTGGAAAAACAGCCAAAAGCCCCATAGGTGCAAGTGTGAGAATCTGTCCCTGCTACAATCGTACCTGGACGGATAAAACCCTTTTCCGGCAGCAAAACGTGGCAAATACCCGCCGCTTCTCCAGGCGAAACTACATCTAATAAATGACAACTTTGCGCTCGCGCAAACTCCACCATTTCCGAATATTGTAAGGTAGCTTTCGGGTCTACTCGCAGATCGTTAACTTGAATAAAGTGATCCGCTACTAAAACAACCCGATTCGCATCCCAAAGTTTAGCATCTTCCCCGAAATGTTCATAAAAAACCTTAGCAACAGGTGCAGCTACAGCATCGTGAGACATCGCCAAATCAACCTTAACAAAAACCGTTTCTCCCGGCTGTACGTAATTGTTTCCAGAAGCGCGTGCCAAAAGTTTTTCTGCCATAGTCATTGCTCTAGCAGAAGTGGCACTTTTAGGAATAGAAATTTCACCTTTTTGGCGCTTTTGGTTAAAAGGAATTAAACCACCTGCACTCACAATTGCTTCAACTACTGGATTACTTTGAGTTTGCGAGTCAATTTCTAGTGTTAGACCAATATTGATACTATTGCGGTAAAATATCTCTGCAAAAGAATGAGCGCGGACTTTTTTAATCCCAGCAGCTTTAATAGCAATAGGCGCATTCTCTCGACTAGAACCGCAGCCGAAATTGCGTCCTGCTACAATTTCGTCATAGCCCAAAAGATTGCCTTCACCTATCAAATGTTCAAAAGCATACTGTTTTAAATATTCTGGCTCGGCAGTCGTACACCGTTTAGCTGGTATAATATCATCTGTATTAATATCATCTCCAAGAGTTAACACTTTCGGTTCTGTTTTCATACGTTTTATTACTCCTTATTTGCTAAAGCTAATTCAGATAGTTGTTGAATTATAAGTTCAGTTAAAGTTACTGTATTCACTAATATTTCTTCGCCTTGAGGATTTAAGTCAGCCGTGCGGTAGCCCAAAGCTAAAACTCTTTCTATAGCTTGAATTAGATGAGTAGCAGCATGGGTTTCTCCCCACTGTTGGAGCATTAAGACAACTGCTCCCATCGTTCCTAAAGGATTGGCAATACCTTTCCCAGCAATATCTGGTGCTGTACCGTGTATAGCCTCATAAAGACCGAATCCTCGATCGTTAATACTAGCAGATGGTAATAAGCCTATGGAACCTACCAATGCCCCTCCGATATCGCTGAGAATATCTCCAAATAGATTACCAGCCAGAATCACATCAAATCGCTTTGGCTCCCGTACCAGTTGCATGGCTAAGTTATCTACTAACATCGGTTCCACTACAACATCTGGGAAATGCCCCGCTTCCTCCTGTACTAAACGGCTCCAAGGTATTTGTGGGAGAGCATTTTCTTTGTGAGCAACGGTGAGTAAACCTCGGCGTTCTTTAGCCTTTTGGAGAGCGACTCTAGCAATACGGCGAATTTGCCAATCGTAGTATTTCATGGTGTGATAACCATAGGAGCCATTTTCGTCTCGCTCTCGTCCCGATGGGCCAAAATATATTCCGCTTACCAGTTCCCGCACGAACAAGATATCAAGTCCTTGAATCTTTTGGGGTTGGAGGCTGGATTTATGTAATAAAGTTTCAAAGGAACGCACGGGACGAAGGTTGGTAAAGAAGTCGAAGTGTTGGCGCAGTTCGAGAATACCACCTTTTGTCACTGCTCCGAATAGAATTCCATCAGAACCTTCGCATATTTGTGCTGTTTGTGGTGGGAAAAAATTTCCAAATTTCTCGAAGGCAGGTTGTCCAATTAAGGCATAGTTTATCACTAAATAAAAGCCTTCTATTTGGGCTAAATGGTGAAGAACTTTTAAGGAAGCTTCTACTACTTCTGGCCCGATTCCTTCTCCAGGTAGTGCTATCACGCGATATGGTTCAGTCATTAAAAAATCCTTGTTGGAATAGCGAGATTATCTCTTCTGGTGAGAAACACCGTTGCTCTTGAATGGAAAAGAATTTAATTTTATCTCGCATTCGGTTATATTCTTGAGGGGAAAGAGGTTGGTTTAATTGTTTCTCAAACAAGTATTGAAAATTGCTGGCTCCACTGCATTTGCCAAACCAAATTTCAGGTAAAGCGTGAGGAAAAATGTGGTAGCTGTCGGGGTCGCGTAAAAAGCCATTTACATGAATGCCGCTTTCGTGACGAAGGGCTGCTTGAGAGTAAGGAGGAGCGGGACGAACTCCTAGAGAATCGAGATAGTTTGTTACTTGGGAAAGTGCTTGATAATTAATCCCTTCTACTTCTATTCCAAAGCGCCATCTGAGTCCATTTAAAACTTGTTCTAATGGGATATTTCCTGCCCGTTCGCCGATACCTAGAAATGTACCTGAAATCATTGAAGCTCCGGCAATGACAGCTTGCAGGGTATTTTCGAGAGCCATGCCTAAGTCATTATGGAAATGCACTCCTAAAGCTGCATTATTGGTTAATTCTAAGAGGTCGCGCACCCATATATAAGTTTTTTCTGGAGTGAGGATACCCATCGTGTCGCAGAGGACGAAGTGTTCGATGTAGGGTTGGAATGAGCGAATGCACTCTACTAAAAAGTTAAAGTCGGCGCGGCTGGCATCTTCGGCGGCAAACTCTACTTTTAAACCAATTTCTGGACTTGTCGCGTAGCATAGGTTTTCCAAAAGTTTGTTAATCATATTCTCGCGGACGCGGCGGACAAGTTCATTAGGGAGATTGTTATCTTTTATTTCTTCTGGAAGCGTTATTAAATTGCGGATTTCTGTATCTCTTAAAAGTAAAAGACGGTCTGAAACAGCATAGAAAAGAATTATTCGTTCTACTCCGCAAGCTTTTGCGAGGTCGATAAATTGTTTACCAACCATTGTGGAAGCTGTCATAATGCTCCCATTACCTTCTGCTATCAATGTTTTTAGTAAATGTTCTTCCGTTTCGTGAACGGCTGGCATTAAAGCTATTTGGTGGACTCCGGTTTGGCTGATGAGGTTAGCTAAAGTTTTCTTAGTTTCGTAAGGGAAGAAAAGCCCTGCTTGCTGTTCGCCATCTCGGAGAGTTTCGTCAGAAATGATTAAGGGAAGTGTTGGCATCTTGTTTGTCCAAGTATTTTCTTTTTTTTATGACTGTAACTTTGTCTTATAAAAACTTGTTAAAGCTTGAGCGATCGCAAATACTTCAGTTTCCGAGAAAACTGAGTAATAATATTTAGTTCCCACAGTCCGCCCTTGGACTGTCACATTTGGAGTTTATCCACACTCCACAATAGCACTTATGATCAAGCGATCGCTTGAAACGTCATTTCTGGATATAGTCTACAATTTTTTAAGTTTAAATTGACTCCTTCATAAATCTTTACCAACAGTTTCTGTCCCTCTCGTACTCTCTAGAGTCTAGGCAGTGTCTTGGCTGGAGGGTTGTAAGACGAAGCCCAAACTGAAAAGTTCCCAATTTGCAGCGCATTACTCTTGACATCCCCCGTAGGGTAGAGGCTAGACTGATTACAAACGTTACCTATTGATAATTCGACTTTCATATTACATCCCACACTCAAACACATTTTCTCTTCAGGGAGTGACAGTTATCGAGGAGAGCAAAAGTCTATAAACAAGGTTTTGTCTTGTTTATAATCTTTTCCCTTGTAATATAAGCTGAATTCATGTGCATCCTACAAGCTTTTGATTCACCTTCCTTATCCCTGGTGGGTGGAAGCGTGGGAGCGCAGACAAATTGAAGCTAGAGTAAGGGATTATCTCATTTCCAATTTATTCCTCTTGTAGGACAGGCATCCCGTCTGTCGAGTTCATGGTTTTCAGGCAATATTTTCTGCACTGGGCGTGATTTCTGCTGGTCTTGGGATGCAATGGGAAGAGTGCGAAAGAGCACTCCTACAAGATGGCTGGTTTTATGGGGGTAAATTAGTTAAGAAAAAACGCTTCTAACTCAAAAAATTCCCAAATTGCCAAGAAGAAACGATTTCATAACAGATGAGCGAAAGCTAGATTAGCTCAGCTACTCAACCCAAAAAGGAATAGATTATGAACGCACTTACTTTTCGCCCTAAATCTATATATTTCGATAAAGTTCAAGATCTTCTTGACTGGAAACCTGGTTCGCAGCCGTTCGATGCGTTCAATACGGCACTGGTGCCCTTGCGTCCCCGACCAGCCCGGACTAACGAACCACTTCTGATGCATTGTAACGATTTCAAAGGTGGTTATGTGGAGGATGCTGACCTCTACCCGCAGGGTAGCGATAACGCTGATACTTACAACTTCTCTTACTGGCAGTATGTAGATAGCTTCTGCTATTTTTCACATCATCGTATTACAGTCCCCACGATTTGGTGGAGTAACTGTGCCCATCTAAATGGTGTGCCAGTCATTGGTACAGTAATATTTGAAAGTGGCAGTGAGAACGACCTCACCCTGATGTTCAGTAAATCGCAAGGTCAGCCCGATCAAGCCATTGCTCAACTTGCCGCTATTGCTGAATACTACGGTTTTGATGGGTGGTTCTTCAATATTGAGATATCTCTGACCCCCGAAGTCCCTTGTACCGATGTCACCGATTTTCTGGGAAAACTCAAGGCCAAGACCGCACTGGTAATTTGGTACGATTCCGTGATTTCGGGAAGTGGTACAGTTAGTTATCAGAATTGCCTTAACAGCCATAACAATGATTTCTTCTTAGCCAGTAATGGAATTTTCACTAACTACTGGTGGGATGATCGGGGCCGCGAAATTCAGACCTCGGTGGACACAGCTAAGGGAGATAGCCGCTCTCCTTACGAAGTCTACACTGGCGTAGACGTATGGGGGCGCAATACTTTCTATAAGCCAGGGAATGACTCCTGTAGAGCAGTGGGCATTGCCGTAAACAAGGGAACATCTGTTGGTCTGTTTGCACCAGGCTGGACTTTTGAAGAAGGATCGGGTGGAAAAGAACACCATAAGAATTTTGAAGCGCGAGATAAAAAATTCTGGATAGGGGAAGGTGCAGGGCATGAGAAAAATAGCGAAAATTGTATTGCCCAGCATATTCCCGAGCGCCCAGTCCCAGCTGCATTACCTTTCTACACCAATTTTGATCGCGGTCGTGGCCACAAGTTTACGGTTCGCGGTAAAGAGGTATCTACTCGAAAGTTGAGAGATCCAGAGGGAAAAGAAGATTGGAGCAATCTCAGCTTACAGGGACTTCAGCCTACATATCGGTTCTGGACTATTGAAGGGAACGATCAGGTGTTTGAAATCGATTTCACCCAAGAGAAATCCTACGATGGTGGAGCCTCACTAAAGATAGAAGGTAAATCGGCTAGTCATCAGGATAGTGTTACCTATGCTTTATTTGATTTCTCCACCAAAATTGAAAAACCTTTCCGAGTTAATGCAGTATTCCAACCTTTGAGTAGCGAGACTGCATTCCCTAGTGTCAACTTGAAACTGGTGTTTAGTGACGGCACGAGCTTTGCGACCAACTCAACACCTCAACAAGAAAACGGGTGGTATTATCTTTCCGAGATTGTTAATGAAAGCTATGTCGGTAAAACCCTAACTCAACTTTGTATAGTCATTGGCCCTTCGTTTGATGGAAAACAACCAGGGGAAAGTTACGGCGTATTCATAGGTGCTATTTCTATCTGGAGCGGAACCGAAGCTGAAGAGCCTAGTTCGGTACAGGAACTGCAAGGCTGGGTATTGACCGACAATACCCAGCCCAACCAGAAACAACTGTATCTGGCTTGGCATCCCCAGGGAACAGCACGCTTCTATGACATCTGGCAAATAGGCAATCAAGGGGAAAGACATTGGTTGATTCGCGTTTGTGCCAATGCTGCCTGGATTGAGAACGTCGTACCTATAAACGGATCGGACAACGTAACTCTGGGAGTGCAGCCAATAAGCTACGGCTTTGTCGAACAACCCCTAGAAAAAATGGCAACTATCACGATTGCTATGAGTGGTTCCACTTTTGACGATACGGGTATGGCAAAACTATGTGGGTATCCAATCTCAAAAATGAAAATAAGTTCTGGTGAGGTCTTGGATGCTATTCAGGTTACAAATGGTTCTTTCCTAATGCCGCAGCACGGTGGAAATGGGGGTAATGAAAGCGAAGTTGTGCTAGATAAAGGCGATCCTATTGTGGAAGTTTCTGGTTATACAGGAACATGGTTTGGTTGGAATTGTATACTCCAACTCACGATTAAAACCCGTGAGAAAAAAACTTTTGGTCCTTTTGGAACTCTGAAAAATGCCACATCGAAAACGTCGTTTTCTTATACCGCTAAACAAGATGAACAAGTGCTTGCGTTCTCCGGCTCAACCGTAAATGTTCCCCTTGCCGATGGTAATAGAACTGACATTATCGCTAGTCTTAATGTTAGCTTCATAAAAACAAAATAATCTTGCAGTTTGGACAAAAGTAGGGCTGCTATAACTCAATTGACGTGGAATTAACTCCACAGATCCTAGCAATAGTCCATTAAAAAAAACTGAAATTCACGCGATTCGGTAGGCAACATTTTAGTGGACTATTGCTATGAAGCAGGGGTTTGAACTTCGGAGAGCGACTAATCAGAAAATCGACATAACCCGTCAAATAAACTTCTGGCTGCACATTGAACTCTTCACCGGAAAAGGCGCTAATTTGTCCATTAAGCTGACGTTTGACTTCTAACAAGACGGGATTGATAATACCTTCAGAACGCGCTTTTTCACTACTGACTGCGATCTGCGCTTCGCAGCAGCGCTTCGCTATCGCCCAAGGTAGCGTTTCTTTAAACGTATCTTTGAGCAAAGAACTTGGATTGACTGGGGAAATCTCTGGCAGAAAGCGATCGCCTTCCAAAATCGTCAGTTGAAAATCATCTACAGCTTTACGAGAAAGTAAATTTACTATAAGGCATAAAAGTTTTCCCAATCTGTTACTCAAGCTAGCGCGATCGCATCAGTTGAAAGGTAAATTAAAATGCGATCGCTTAACACACCCTATCCAAGGTAAAAGCATCTTAACTTCAGTAGATCGCAAAAGAGAGCGATCGCCATAGCACAGCAGGTGTGTATCGGCTTAAAGGCTAGAGAGCGAGGCGATGTAGGTATGAATTTATACCTGACTCAATAGCGAAATATTACATAAGTAAAGCTAATCAATAACTGATTTCGGCAAAAGCTACTCCGATCTCTAAAGTCGGAAAAGTCGGCTTTTACAAAACATATAGTGACAACCACAAAAAAAAATGGATATATTAGACAACAAGCTAGAAATATAAATCCTTCTTTGGACAGGTCTATGGGTGCTGTCGAAGCCAATCTAATTACCTCTTTTGATAGAGACCCGGATGCCGATCGGTCGAGATTGGCCTGCACCGATCGCTTTGGCAAAGGTCTATCCAGTAGTCAGAAGCGGACAGGAAGCGATTCTATCCCCAAAGGGCAATCGCTCGGCTTTCCGGGAACACTATCAGTAGCATTTACTACCGAAGTTCTTTCTTTACATCCAATGCTATGAGGCTATGGCTCTATGTCCGATCTCCCTCGACAGCCCATTCAACAGCAGTAAGTGTAATTACTCAATCGCTGTGCGATCGCAGCTAGCCCCTCTGCATTGACGACTTTGGCCTAATAAATATTCTGTAAAATTCAACTTTAATTAATAATGACTACTTTTAATTATCCAGAAAATACCACATCCAATCCAGAACAGCAGCTTGCAGGCGATAGACTTTTGACAGATGCTGAACGGCATAAAATATTACACGAGTGGAATAACACCACAACCGAGTATCCCCGCGATAAATGTATCCACCAGCTATTTGAGGAACAGGTAGAACGGACACCAGACGCTGTGGCGGTGGTGTTTGAAGGCGAGCAACTGACGTATCGAGAATTGAACGCAAGGGCAAACCAACTGGCACATTACCTGCAAGCGTTGGGCGTTGGGCCAGAAGTTTTGGTAGGAATTTGTGTAGAACGGTCGTTTGAGATGATAGTGGGACTGTTGGGTGTCCTCAAAGCTGGTGGTGCTTATGTCCCTCTCGATCCTGCTTATCCCTTGGAACGGCTGGGCTTCATACTGGAAGATTCTTCTGTACCAGTGCTGCTCACTCAGTCGAAGCTAGTCGAGGAACTTCCCTCACATTCTGCGCGTGTTGTCTACTTTGACAAAGATTGGGAAGAAATTGCTTTTCATAGTCAGGAGAACCTTAGCAGCAGCGTAACGCCTGATAACCTAGCTTATGTTATCTACACATCAGGGTCTACTGGAAAACCCAAAGGTGTCTTATTGGCACACAGAGGACTTTGCAACTTAGCGACAGCACAGATTCAGCTATTCGATGTACAGCCAGACAGTCGCATTCTTCAGTTCGCCTCTTTTAGCTTTGATGCCTCTGTGTGGGAGATTGTCATGGCTTTAGTACCGGGAGCGACGCTAGTGTTGGCTTTGCAGGACTCCTTACTACCAGGACGGGCTTTGTTCGAGCTACTGCGCGAGCAAAAGATTACTCATGCTAACTTGGTGCCATCTGCGCTTGCGACACTCCCTGATGAGGAGTTGCCAGCTTTACAGAATATTGTCGTAGGGGGAGAGTCGTGTCTTCCTTCTTTGGTCAAGCGATGGGCAGATGGACGGCGTTTCTTCAATCTCTACGGCCCAACTGAATCCACTGTCTGCGCTACCATTGCACAATGCACAAAAGGCATGGGAGTGCTACCCATCGGTCGTCCGATCGCTAACACCAAAATTTATATTCTAGACACGGAAAACCAACCCGTATCTGTTGGAGTGCCAGGAGAACTCCATATCGGTGGTATAGGATTAGCACGAGGCTACCTTAACCATCCCGATTTAACCGAGCAAAAGTTCATTCCTAATCCCTTTAGCAATGAATCGGGTTCTCGACTCTACAAAACTGGCGACTTAGCTCGTTATCTTCCAGATGGTAACATCGAATTTCTTGGTCGCATTGACAACCAAGTAAAAATTCGCGGCTTCCGTATCGAACTGGGCGAGGTTGAGGCAGCGATCGCGCAACATCCAGCTATCAGAGAAACTGTAGTTATAGTCAGAGAAAACGCTACAAACGACAAGCAATTAGTCGCCTATATTGCCCCATATCAGCAGCCAGCACCCGAAATCAGTGACTTGCGCCATTTCCTTAAACAACAATTACCTGATTACATGATACCGAGTGCTTTTGTGGTGCTGGAAGCTCTACCCCTGACACCTAATGGTAAAGTAGACCGCAAATCATTGCCACTACCAGATATCAATAGTTTAATTCAAAAAGCAGATTTTGTAGCTCCTGAGACTCCTACAGAAAAATTGGTAGCATCCATTTGGGTTAAGGTCTTGGGAGTAGAAAAAGTGGGAATAAATGATAACTTCTTTGAATTAGGAGGGCATTCTTTACTAGCCACTCAACTAATCGCACAAGTGAAGGAGAATTTTTTGGTCGAGGTTCCATTATCTAAATTTTTTGAAGCTCCAACTGTAGCCTGCCTTTCCAGCTACATTGAAGCAATTTCTTGGGCCAAAGAAAGTATAGAAACTAGCAATATCACCATCAATAACGTAGAGGAAGTGGAATTTTAATGAATACGATTGAGTTTGTTAATCACCTCCGAAAGTTAAATATTAAGCTGTTTCTGGAAGGTGATCGCCTGCGCTGCAAGGCTCCTGAAGGGATTCTTACCCCTGCTCTCAAGTCAGAAATTAGCGATCGCAAAGCTGAGATTATCTCGTTTTTGCAACAAGCCAATCTTCAAACTAATACCACTGCGATCGCTCCCATATCCAGAGCAGAAAACAATACCTTTCCTCTTTCCTTTACTCAAGAAGGACTTTGGTTCCTCTACGAATTACAGCCTAACAGCCCCTTCTATAACATTCCTCTGAACTTGCATTTTAGCGGTCAACTCAATATTGCCACATTGGAATCGAGCTTGCAATTACTGATCGATCGCCATGAAATCTTACGCGCTAACTTTATTATCATAGATGGAAAACCTGCTCAAGTCATAAATAAGAGCAAAGATTTTTCTTTACCAGTCGTTGATTTACGTTCTTTGTCAGCTAGCAAACGAGATTTGGAGTATCATAAATTAAATTCTATTGCAGCCAGCTATGTATTTAATCTGACCGAAGAACCTTTATTATGGGTAAAATTAGTTCAGCTTACCCCAACAGAAAATGTTTTATTGCTAACAATTCATCACATTATATTTGATGGGTGGTCTGTTAATATTTTCCTTCAGGAATTAACGACAATTTACTCAGCTTTGGCTGAACGAAGTCAACCCAATCTGCCCCAAATAAATCTTCAGTATGTAGATTTTGCTGTGTGGCAACAGCAATGGTTACAGGGAGAAGTTCTAGAATCTCAACTCGCTTACTGGCTGCAAAAGCTAGCTCTAATGCCAGAGTTGTTAGAATTGCCAACAGCTCGTCCCCGACCAGCAGTTCAATCCTTTCGCGGAAAAACCCAAGTTTTCACTATTGAGCCAGACATTAGTGAAGCACTCGTAAATTTGAGTCAGCAACAAGGAGTGACGCTTTTTATGTTGCTCCTCACAGCATTTAAAGTATTACTCTATCGCTACACCAATCAACCCGATATTGTAGTTGGTTCGACTGTGGCGAACCGCCAGAATCCTCAACTACAAGGAATACTCGGATTTTTTGTGAATACTTTAGTGCTACGCACAGATTTATCAGATAATCCTACCTTTCTGGAGTTATTACAACAAGTTAAAAAAGTTGTCTTAGAAGCTTACGATCGTCAAGAATTACCATTTGATAAGTTAGTCGAAGCATTACGCCCAGAGCGAAATTTAAGCTATTCACCTTTATTGCAAATAGATTTTTCTTTAGAACATGAGGCGACTTCTGCTATTAACATCAAAGATTTAACAATTACCACATCTAATCCTGAAACCAATCATACAGCTAAATTTGATTTAAGCTTATCGTTGCAGAAAACCGAGCGAGGATTAACAGGAGGATTTGAATATAGTACAGACCTATTTGATGCCACCACCATTGCCAGAATGATAGAGCATTGGCAAACGTTGTTGGCTGGTATTGTAGCCAATCCAGAACAAAAGCTATCAGATTTACCTATTTTGACGACGATTGAAAAACACAGATTATTAGTAGAGTGGAATCAAAACCAACAAGACTATCCGAAGAATCTATGTATTCATCAATTATTTGAAGCACAAGTAGAACAAACACCAGATGCCGTAGCAGTAATTTTTAAAGACGAACAGCTAACCTACCGAGAACTAAACACCAAGGCTAACCAGTTAGCACACCATTTACAAGCACTGGGGGTAAAACCAGAAACACTGGTAGGCATCTGCGTCGAACGTTCCTTTGAAATGATCGTAGGACTGTTAGGCATTCTCAAAGCGGGTGGTGCTTATGTACCCATAGACCCTGCTTATCCATCTGAGCGAATTGCATATATGCTTGATGATTCGCAATTATCAGTTTTATTAACTCAACAAAAACTGGTTGCCTTGTTACCAGAGCATCAAGCACGGGTAGTCTGCTTAGATTCTGATTGGGAAGAAATCTCTAATTTATGTGAATTTGCGCCTCAAAGTGATGTGACACCGGAAAACTTAGCTTATGTAATCTATACCTCCGGTTCAACTGGGAAACCAAAGGGAGTAACTATCCAACATCAGTCTTTGGTGAATTATATCCATGCCGTCAGTATTGAATATGAGATAAAAAAAGGCGATCGCATTTTGCAGTTTGCCTCGATTAGTTTTGATGCTAGTGCTGAAGAAATCTACCCCTGCTTGACTTCAGGTGCAACGCTTGTCTTACGAACCGATTCTATGTTGGATTCAGCTAGTGTGTTTTTGAAAAAGTGCAGCACTTGGAACTTAACCATCCTGAGTCTACCAACAGCCTACTGGCACGAACTAACAACAAGATTAAGCCAGGAAAACCTGGTATTTCCCCCATCATTACGCTTGGTCATCATTGGTGGAGAAAAAGCTCTGTTAGAACGATTAAAAACCTGGCAGGAGTGTGTAGGGCAACAAGTACGTCTGGTAAACACTTATGGCCCTACAGAGGCTACTGTCGTAGCAACAATCTACGACTTATCAAAAACAGACCCCACATTGACACATTTGCCAATTGGTCGTCCAATTTGTAATGTGCAGACATATATTTTAGATCGCTATCTCCAACCTGTTCCTGTAGGCGTTCCTGGGGAATTGCACATTGGTGGTGTGGGGCTAGCGCGAGGCTACCTCAACCGTCCCGATTTAACTAATGAAAAATTTATCCCTAACCCGTTTAGTAATGACCCAAACTCTCGCCTCTACAAAACTGGAGATTTAGCCCGTTATTTACCAGATGGTAACATTGAGTTTTTAGGTCGGGTTGACAATCAGGTTAAGATACGCGGTTTCCGGATCGAATTAGGCGAAATTGAAGCCGCATTAGCCCAACATCCAGCTATAGGAGAAACAGCAGTCATTGCCAATGAAAATATCACAGGCAACCAACAATTAGTTGCTTATTTCGTTCCCAAAGCCGAAGTCAAACCAAGCATTAACGATCTGCGACATTTCCTCAAACACCAACTTCCCGATTACATGATTCCCAGTGTTTTTGTCACACTGGAACACTTACCTCTAACCCCAAATGGGAAAATTGACCATCGTGCTTTACCAGTCCCAGAAATTCGACCGGAACTAGAATTAACTTTTGTTGCACCGCGCACTCCCCTAGAAGAAATATTAGCCAATCTTTGGGCAGAGGTACTGGGACTTAAACAAATAGGCATTTATGATAACTTCTTTAGCTTGGGAGGGCATTCCTTATTAGCAACTCAAATAGTCTCTAAAATTAGTACAAATTTAGGGATAGAAATCCCCTTACGTCATCTCTTTGAATTTCCCACGATTGCGGAACTAGCAGAAGAAATTGAAGTCTTATTAGGGAGCGAACAATCTGCACAAAGGATACCCATTTTACCCATTCAGAGGACAACGGAAATTCCCTTATCCTTTGCCCAAGCTAGACTGTGGTTCCTTGACCAATTACAACCAGAAAGTGCCTTCTACAACATCCCACATATTTTCCGGTTGCACGGTCAACTCAATATCAAGATTTTAGAGAATAGCCTCAACGAAATTATTCGCCGTCACGAAGCGTTACGAACAAACTTTACTACAAACGATGGAAACCCTGTTCAAATTATTCGCCCCTATCTTCACTTGGAATTGCTGATTCTCAATGTATTAGACCTATCTGATGAAGCTAGAGAAAGTGAAGCACAAAGATTAGTGAATCAGTTCGCCAATCAACCGTTCAACCTTCAGAACGAACCTTTAATCAGAAGCTATTTACTGCAATTAGGTGAACAAGACTATATCTTTTTATTAGTCTTACACCATATTGTAGCTGATGGCTGGTCAATGGAAATACTCGAACGAGAATTAAGCACAATCTACACAGCATTGTGTAATCATCAAGCTCCAGCCTTACCAGAATTACCGATACAATATGCTGACTTCAGTGTTTGGCAACGGGACTGGTTAGCAGGTGAAATCTTCCAAAGACAGCTTAACTATTGGCAACAACAACTCCAAGGGATTCCTTCTTTATTAGAATTACCCACAGACCGACCTAGACCAGCAATTCAAACTTACCGAGGCGCACATCAATCTTTTCAACTTTCTACCGAATTAAGCGAAGCCATCATTTCACTTTCTAAGCGAATGAGTGTTACCCCATTTATGTTGCTTTTAGCAGCATTTCAAACCTTGCTATATCGTTATACAGGTCAAGATGATATTGTAGTGGGTACACCGATCGCTAATCGTCATTATCGGGACATAGAGGGTTTGATTGGCTTTTTCGTCAATACTTTAGCTCTGAGAGCTAATAATTTATCCTTAAATCCCAGTTTTGAAGATTTACTGAGTCAAGTCAGGGAAGTGACATTGGGAGCTTATGCTCATCAAGATATGCCCTTTGAGGAGTTAGTAGAAGCATTGCAACCCGAACGTTCTTTAAGTTATTCACCTATATTCCAGGTAATGTTTGGAGTTGAAAATGAGTCGATATTTAATTTTTCATTGCCCGAATTAAAGGTCAGTCCAATCACAGCAGAAACTAGATCTGCTAAGTTTGATTTAGATTTATCGATCCAAAATACTCCTAAAGGTTGGATAGGGATATGGGAATATAATACTGACTTGTTTGATGGGACAACTATCGCTCGAATGACGGAGCATTTTCAAACTTTATTAGCAGGAATTGTTACTAATCCAAAAACGTTAATTTCCGAATTACCTCTATTGACAGCAACCCAACAGCATCAGTTGTTGGTAAAGTGGAATTATACTCAAAAAGATTATCCCTTCGAGAAGTGCATACATCGGTTATTTCAGGAACAAGTCAAATTAACTCCTGATGCTGTCGCAGTTGTTATCGAAGGAGAACAACTAACCTATCGAGAATTGAATGCCAGAGCCAATCAATTAGCACATTACTTGCAAACTTTTGGAGTCAAAGCTGAAGTTTTAGTAGGGATTTGCATAGAACGTTCCCTTGAGATGGTAGTAGGACTTTTAGGCATCCTCAAAGCAGGTGGTGCTTATGTTCCCATAGACCCTGCGTACCCATCTGAACGAAAGGCTTTCATACTAGAAGACACCTCTGTGCCAGTGGTGCTTACCCAGTTCCGGTTTGTTGAGTCTCTTCCTCAACATCAGGCACGAGTTGTTTGCCTGGACTGTGATTGGGAAGAAATTTCTCAATACAGCGAGGAAAACCCTATCAACAAGGTAACGCCCGATAATCTAGTCTACGTTATCTACACTTCAGGGTCTACAGGGCAGCCAAAAGGAGTTTTGATTGAGCATCAAGCATTAGTCAACCACAGCGTCTCTATTGCCAAGCACTATGATTTGCAGGTAACAGATAGGGTTCTACAGTTTGCTTCCATTAGCTTTGATGTAGCAGCCGAAGAGTTATTCCCAACTTGGATTAGTGGGGGTACTGTCGTTCTCCGACCTGGTTCAACTCCTCCAACTATTGCAGAGTTTCAAGAATTAATAAACCGGGAAAAGCTGACTGTTCTTAACCTACCTGCCTCTTACTGGCAGGAATGGGTATCTGTTCTGGAAAATTCAGAGATTCAATTACCTTCTTCGTTGCGATTAGTTGTAGTTGGTAACGAAAAAGTTTTACCAGACAAATTGATAAATTGGCAGAAAATAGTCGGGAATCGCATCCGTTGGATCAATGCTTATGGATTGACTGAAACTACAATTACATCTACAATTTACGAACCTGATATCTGGAAAGAGAAAAACTCGGCTGATATTAAGACTGTACCAATAGGTCGTCCTATTTCTAACACGCAAAT
This sequence comes from Planktothrix sp. FACHB-1365, assembly GCF_014697575.1. GTDB lineage: Bacteria > Cyanobacteriota > Cyanobacteriia > Cyanobacteriales > Microcoleaceae > Planktothrix. The sequence goes on from NZ_JACJSC010000018.1 coordinate 51,928, forward strand.
ATATGTGCTAGACGCTCATCTACAGCCTGTTCCTATTGGCGTTCCAGGTGAGTTGCATATCGGTGGTGCTGGTTTGGCACGGGGATACCTCAACCGCCCTAATTTAACAGCCGAAAAATTTATCTCTAACCCCTTTAGTTCAAATTCAAAAGCCCGTCTTTACAAAACTGGCGACAAAGTTCGCTATTTACCAGATGGTAACATCGAATATCTCGGTCGCCTTGACAATCAAGTAAAAATTCGAGGCTTCCGCATCGAACTTGGAGAGATTGAGACAGTGCTGAATTCTCACCCCGCAGTACAAGAAGCGGTAGTCATACAGCGGGAGGATATACCCGAGCAAAAACGCCTCGTTGCTTACCTGGTAGCCAAACAACGAAACAAAGACTCAGGAAATTTATCCGTTCAAAACATACGCGCTTTCATCTCAAGTTATTTACCCGACTACATGATTCCTAGCGCCTTCGTCACCATACCAGCTTTGCCATTAACACCTAATGGTAAAGTAGATCGTCGCCAGCTACCAGTACCTACAGAAAATCCGAGCGGGATGATAGAGCTTAAGAGCGCTCCTTCTAGTCCTACGGAAATTCTGGTATCCCAGATTTGGGCAGAATTACTTGGTTTAAAGCAAGTAGGAGTTAACAATAACTTCTTTGAACTTGGTGGAAATTCTTTATTAGTTATTCGGTTGCTGTCTCAGTTACATCAAGTCTGTGGTGTAGATATACCAATACATCGCTTGTTTGAATTTCCGACTGTGGCTGGTATTGCCCAACTTATTGACAAGATTCGCCTGGTAGGAACAATAGATAATCTAGCAGAAAATATTCTCGATTTAAGTGCTGAAGCCGTTCTGGAAGAGGAAATTCGACCTCAATCGCTAACTTTTAATGAGGTGAGCGAACCCAAATGTATTTTCCTAACCGATGCAATAGGATTCGTGGGAAGTTATTTACTCTATGAATTACTTCAGCAGACGACGGCTGATATATATTGTTTGGTCAATGCCTCTAATTCGGATGAAGCCAAAAACAGGTTGCAAACTCAACTTGAATTTTACTCTCTTTGGCAGTCAAGCTTCAGTTCGAGAATTCTTCCTGTGATTGGAAATTTATCTCAACCCCTTTTAGGCATTACCACTGCGGAATTTGAAAATTTAGCTAATCAGATTGATGTCATCTATCACAGTGGAGAATGCAATAATGTTATCTATCCCTATGCAGCATTAAAAGCAGTTAATGTTACGGCAACTCAAGAAGTTCTCAGGTTAGCTAGCCAAATCAAAATCAAGCCCGTACATTTTATTTCTACTCTTGGCGTATTTTATTCACCTCACTATTTTCAACGTCAGCTAATTGCTGAATCAGACCCTCTCGATTGTAGCCAAGGCTTGACTAGCGGCTATGGTCAAAGCAAATGGGTAGCAGAAAAACTAATGATGATGGCTCGTGAAAGAGGACTTCCTGTGTGTATATATAGGCTAGGTCGTTTCGCTGGACACAGCCAAACAGGTGCCGTCGCTACAGATGATTGGCTGTTTAGGATGATTAAAGGGTGTATCCAACTTGGTATGTTCCCTGAGTCAGAAATGATGATAGAAATGATTCCTATAGACTATGCAAGCAAAGCTATTGTTTGCATATCACAAGCAAAATCATCGTTGGAAAAGGCTTTTCATATCACCAATCATCATCAGATATCTTGGGAATATCTAACTAACTGGATTCAAAAATTTGGTTATCCCGTTCGACAAGTTTCATTTGAAAAGTGGCACGAAGAACTCATTTCCCATCTAAATTATTTCCCTGAAAATGCTCTTCATTCTCTATTAACCATATTTTCTAAAGAATCAGATTCTCAAAAAATTGAATTTAAATTTGACAACCAAAATACCTTAAAAGCTTTGTCTGGAACTGAAATTTGTTGCCCGCCCCTGAATGCAGAGTTACTCAATATCTATTTTTCTTATTTCCTGAAAATAGGGTTTTTGAGTACGCCAGAGCCAACTACCCTTGTATAATCATGCAATTCCCTAAATTCCGCGAAATGCGCGTTTTTCTTATAGTCTGGTTCGGACAACTAATATCCCTAATTGGGTCGGGTCTGACTAGCTTTGCTCTGGGAGTTTGGGTGTATCAACGTACAGGTTCAGTCACCCAATTCTCTCTGATTTTGTTATTTGCTATGCTGCCCACTGTCTTGGTTTCTCCGGTAGCTGGTGCAGTAGTTGACCGCTGGAATCGACGCTGGTGTATGATTGTGTCTGACTCTGGGGCGGGGGTAACTACGGTGGCGATCGCTCTATTACTCGCCACTGGCAGCCTTCAAATTTGGCACCTTTATGTAGCTGTTGGCCTTAGTTCTGTCTGCAAAGCCTTTCAGTTGCCCGCTTACACTGCTTCAACCTCTTTATTAGTACCGAAAAAAGACTTACCTCGCGCCACTGGCATGGTTCAGTCAGCACAAGCGTGCGCCCAACTAATCTCCCCCCTGTTGGCAGGAGTTTTGCTTGGACTTGTCCAGCTTACAGGTGTCATTTTAATTGACTTAGCTACCTTCTTATTTGCTCTTATTACTCTGTTACTCGTTCGTTTTCCTGATGCTAAAACTGTTGCACCTCCAAAAGAGGAGAAAAGTTCTCTGTGGCGCGAGGTAATTGAAGGCTGGACTTACATTATCGTTCGACCCGGACTTTTAATGCTGATGATTTTATTCGCGTTAGACAATTTTGTTGGAGGACTGGTTGAAGTTTTACTCACTCCCTTGGTACTTTCTTTTGCTTCAGTTACCGTTCTAGGAACCATTCAATCTATCGGTGGTATGGGGATGTTGTTAGGCAGTCTGGCTATCAGTATTTGGGGGGGACCGAAACCTTTAATTCGGGGGGTATTTATTTTCGATCTTCTTTCTCATCTGTGCATTCTCGCATTCGGTTTACGCACAGATGCTGCACTTTTCGCAGTTGCCAATTTTATCTTTTTCTTCAGCTTACCGCTTGTCAATGGCTGGTGCGATGCTATCTTCCTCCGAAAAGTAGCTCCTGATATTCAAGGTCGGTTTTTTGCCACAATCAACATGATTTGTTACTCCTGTATCCCTCTTGCCTATCTTGTGGCTGGCCCTTTAGTCGAACGAATTTTTGAACCTTTAATGGCGGCTAATGGTTTATTAGCAGGAAGCATCGGACAAATCATTGGTGTTGGGCCAGGTCGGGGTATTGGTCTGTTATTTATTACAATGGAAATTCCTGTTTTACTAATCACTATTGCCGCGTATCGATATCCTCGCTTGCGGTTTGTGGAAGATGAACTGCCTGATGCGATCGAGTAGTTACTATTTTCTAGGCGATCGCCTCTGGGCTTTGTTCTTTTCAAGGTCACTCTACAGGAGAGTATATCCTACAGCAGCAAGATGTTTTAAGGCTAGGAAGCGCAGTTTTAATATTTAACTAGCCTAATTTTAATGAATTCAAGATAAAAGAATCAATCGTTAACTATTTTTTTAGATGAGTAACGAGATTACAAAAATTTATAAGCTTTTCTATATTTATATCTAATAAGTTGGCACAAACTCGAATTTCATCATCAGTAGGCGTTTCCCCTTCAATCAGTTTAGTTACCAACACAGCAATAAATTTAAGGTTATCCCTATCTGCTTCACTACTTCGGAGAGGAATCTTCACTCCAGGTCGAGGCTCAATTAAACCTCGTGTAACTAAAGCCTCATCCACCAAAAGCCGAATTTGTGCGCCTTTAGAACGACGGCCCTCATCAGCCATCTGTTCGATGAGGTCATAAATATCATCGATATCAGCGTTAACTCTTCTTTTCTGGGTTGGCACTTTTTATACATTTTGTGAAGTTTCATTTTTAGTTTACCCTTCCACGCATACGCTTTTCTTTACCCAAAGTGAATCACTTTACCCAAAGTGGTTAAAGTGTGTTATGATGGACGTTAACAGTAGCAGATAGCTATAAAATTAATACGCAAATCAAGTATTTATGATGTCTCAATTCTTAAAGCTGTATGATGATAGCGAAACACTTGAAAATGCAAGACAAAAAGCCACCTTGGAACCTAAAGAGTTTTGTTTGCGATGGGTTAAAACCCCAAATCCTGGTGCAAGAGGCTATTACACAGCCTGTGTTAGAGACCTTGCTAAAGCAACCGGACTCTCTGAACGCACGATTGAAGGTTGGGGCCCAGAATTCCGGGATAGACCCGACTATATTCTGGTCGTCTTGGAAAAGGAAAACACAATCCGTCAAATTCGACAGCTTGTTCAGCTTCCACCCGAAGATCCCTCTTGACTTAAATACGTTTTTTGCGTATATTATATTCAATCTTGAGCATTGACTCAATCATCAATCAGCTTACTGAAGTTGGCTCGGATTTAAGACGTTAAGGTGTTGACGTATGAGTGTAAACGTATTAAGGTATAAACATGGCAGGATCAACCTAAGCACTATCAATTCAAAATTCAATTTGATGGAAGTTTACGTTGATTTACGTCCTTACTGGCCCAAAGGCTTATCGATCAATGCTGCCTATGAAGAACTCTTACTCAAAGGTCTCAAAGTAGATCGCCGAACCTTATCTGCTGCTAAGGCAGGAACTCTAACCAAAAGCGAGTTCATCACTTTAGTCAAACTCAGAGATTGGATTAGGCAACTTACAGGAAAACCTGAAATCACAATTGACGACTTATTACGGATTGAAGATTAATTCAATACAAAAAGCTGACCCGGCTAGGCCAGCTTTTCACAAAAAACAAATAAATTCTAAGGAACAACTTAACATGACAGCAGCCACCCTTGCATCTCCCCCGGCTCATCAAGTTGATTTTAAGCTTCCGACCCACTTTGAGCTTTCTGACTCGTTTTCCCACAACTACGACTATTCAAGTTTTGGTGAGTTGGCTCCCCTGGCTCAACAAACCCTCAATCAAACCTTAAACTTTGTGCAGCGCACCCTCAGCGAAGGGCTTGAACTCGGTCGCCAACTGAGTCAACTCCTGAGTAATTTATGCGATCGCACCAATCCCCAAGATGGCCAAAAACGCTTCAAAAATTGGCTCAATAGTAGCGACTGGGGAGCCTCCAAATGGATCGCCGAATCCTTAATCAAAATCAGCCAATGGTTTGATTCCCTCAAACCTCGGTTGCAGCAGCGCATCCTCAACAAAGTGCAACACTGGAGTTTAGCCGCCCTGCGAGAACTGACCCACGCCTCAGAAGCCATTGTAGAAGTCCTAACCCAGCGAGGGAAGATCACAAAAAAAGAAGTCCGAAAAGCCAAAGCCGAACAAATCGTTACAGAACAAGATTGGCAAAAGATTTCTAAACGTTACAATCTCACCCCTCAAGAAGGACAACACCTCCAAACCCTTGCTCAAGAATTTGCTCAGGCTGATACAAAAAATCAAGCTGAAGCCGTCATCAAACTCAAACACCTAGATGAAGCCTTAGCTCAAAAAGGCTACAAAACATCCTCTCCAATACCCCAACAGCCTTCTGAAACCGCCCTTCGTCTAGCTCGTCTCACCCTGCATAAAGTCCAACTCGAACAAGAACTCTCCGAAGCCGTTACTGGGGATGCTCAAGCCCAGTTAATTTATGACATCAAACAAACCGAACGGGAAATCAAACACCTGTGCGCTCATCTTGACCCCCAAACCATTGTTATCCCGCCACAACCTCAAAGCCCTCCCGCAGACGACCTTGAAGCTGCATTAGCCACCGAACGTCAAAAAAACGCCGAATTGATGCAAAAACTTGAACACCTAGAGCAAAAACTTTCCCAAACCTATTTGCAACAACTCGACCAATTGCAAACCCAACTTCAGCAAAAAGACGAACTCATTGCTCAACTGCAACAACCCACTTCCTCCCCTGACAACGAACCCACCGTATTCAAACCGAAGTTCGTCCCAGTGCCTTTAAGTGAATTAAAACCTGGAGACCGCATTCGAGTTTATTCCCCAGAACACAAAGGCGTTGTTGATGACTTAATCCTCGAATTAGACACCTACAACCGCCCTAAAACCAAATGGCTTGGCGTACTTGACCAAAACGATGTTAAAGCCGGATGGACGTTTGAGCGCATGAGTGGTGTTGAACAAGCCCAAAGTCAACTCAGTCTTCTCAAAAGCGAAAATCAACACCTCAAACAACAACTCGCTCAACAACAACAGGACTTAGAAACGTTACTGAGTGAACCCAGTCACGTCCGACTTGAACAAACCTCCACAACCCAGCAATTAGAAGTCCAAATAGCAGAACTATTGCAATGGCGTGAAAGCCTTAATCAACAAATTCAACCCGACCTGCAACCGGGTGTTAAAGTGCGAGTCAACTTTGACCCCAAAAACATCTTCACTGGGATGCAAGGAATTATTCACAAAGCATATCAACAACGTCCCGGTTATTGGTGGGTCAGTATCACCCATCCCGTTAGCGGACAAACCTACCACGAACTGTTTGAACCTTGTCAACTTCAACCTCTGGTTTAAGAAAGAGTGCGGGGTGCGGGGTGGGGAGTGCGGAGTGCTTTAAGAGTGCGAAGTTCGGAGTGGGGAGTTGAGGGCTTTTTAAATTCTTTTTTTCCTTAATTGTATTTTAATTTTCCCTAAATTTAACTTTTATCTTTTCAGCCTTAAACAATATCTTCCTCACTTCTAACTCCTCAGTCCTAACTCAATCATCGACCGTCTACTTCCTGCCTCCTAACCCGCACTCCGCACTCTGAACTCCGCACATCGCACTCTGAACTCCGCACTCCTTAGCCAATTATAAACGCTGGAAAACTCGCACTCAATTAGCAATTAAACGTTCCATTAATTACTGGCAAAACTTAGAGTATGCTCCCGAATTTAACCCAATCTGTATCCAAACTAACCTGAGTTGCTATCATCAATTTCCTCTATCTTCTGCGGAGATTCGGGTTTTATTTGTTGGCAACCATGCCGGAGATCCTGATAATCGTTATGCTGCCTTAGTTGATGTATTAGTTGGCATTGCAATTGTTAACGATACAGTGACTTATGCTCCTCATGGAAAATATGAATCCCAGAACTTTAAAAGTAATGGAGCATTACTCATCATTCAACCCACACAACGGCAAACTTTTGATTGGCATCAACTCACAACTTGGTTATAAGTTCTAACTTCTTAAAATTAGCACTCCGCATTCCGAACCCCGCACTCCGCACTCTTAAAACACTCTCTCTTAAAACTATGCAACCTCAATACTTCCCTAACAAGTCCCCATCAATTCAAACTGAAAAACTACGACAAATTCGGACAATTCGCCAACTGTTATCGGTTCCTCTTCACCCCACAGAATATTGTGCGCGTTGGGTTCCAATTCTCCACAATATTCAACCTCAAGACTGGGGATATACAGCTGCTTGTGTTCGAGAACTCTGTCAAATTACCGGACGCAAAGAACGCATGATTTACAGATGGGTTGAAACCAATTTTAAATCTTGTCCAGAAAGTGTTCAATTAATGCTGAGACAACAAGACTTACTCCTACAAATTATTTATCACGGTAGGATTATTCAGACTGTTACACAACCTAAACCTGAATAAATAGGCAATTATGAATTACGAATTATGAATTACGAATTACGAATGGGTAATAGGTAATGGGGTCAATACTTTTGGCTGTTTCATAGATGTTTAAAATTATTACAACCTCCGTCTTGAAGGCGGAGATTTCTATAGGTTAACTTCAATTCTATTGATTCTCAACCTTAACGCTCTGTCTCCTTAAAGCTAAGGAGATTTTTTTATGCCAATCTCTAACTAAATCTCCTGAACACGCCTTCAAGATTAATAGCCAAAGACGAGCTTAATTTGAAATTATAAACTTGTTGAGGCGATCGCTTACTCCGTCCCTTGCTCTATCTTCAACAATTATTTCAAATTCTCAATTCCTCCCCCTATTTTCTAATCTGCTGACTCAGCACTCAGCACTCAGCAACACTCCCGATTAACAACAGCCTTTCAACTTGAGAACAACTTCTTGCTGACTCAGCAAATCTTGCATCAATACTCAGCAAGACCCCCAATTAACGACAGCCTTTCAACTTCAAGAACAACTTTTTGCTGACTCAGCAAATCTCGCCTGAATTGAATTAGAAAAATACCGTATTCATGACAGCAATAAATTGACAGTTATCGGCTTTCTTGAATAGGATATTCACCAAGACCAATGGAAATTAGTTTGAACAGGGTTTCTTCTGACCTTCAATTCAATTTCTAAGATTTGAGAAATTAGAATTGACCCAGATTCACTCCTAAACAAACTTAAATCAGTCGAATGAGTGAAACTATCGAAATCTGTTTAGAAATCAAAGAAGCTCAAATTATTGACCCTAGAGTTGTCTTTGTTAACAACAGAGCCTATTACCCCGAACAAGTCATTTATGAGTCGAGCCTGTGGAATGTTAATCGTCCCCAATTCCGTAAAGTCTATCGCCTTTTAAAAGCGGTCATGCCTCAACTTAATGAAGGCGAATACGGAACCTTAATTTCAGAAGAAGGCAAAAAGATTCTTGATGCGTTTCGGATTATGTCCCTAACCTTGGGAGAGAAAAAAGCCCTTGATGAAGTCAGGTGGGGTCGATTTAATCCTGATGAATGGCTTGCTTATAGCCCCAATTTATTAGACCGAGTTCGTAATTTTTCTAAACGTCAAAATCGAGGTTAAATATGACAAACACAACCAATGGAACTTCAACGGATTACAGCCAATATGGCATTGATTTAGAACAGTTAGGTCAATCTGTAACCTCTAAAGGACAAGCTGTAGAGAGTAATGTTATTCGTTATATCCTCAGTGAATTGTGCGAAAAGTTTCGGATGAATTTGGAATTAGTAAATTCTGAACAATTGACGATTTGGCTGAATCAAATTATTGCAATTCGTGATAGCCGCAGTGAAGGACGCAAACAACTCCGAATTGAAGAAGCCATTGGATTTTGGATTGAAGAATTACAAAATCAAGTCAATACCAATACAACAACTCATTCTGTGTACGATTCTTCTGGTGCGGGGTTGTATGAACGTTGGGAGCAAAAAACTTCTCAAATTGCTCAAACAGTGGCTCCTAAAATTCAAGAAATGCTCGATGACAAGATTCTTTTAGAGGTTTTTGGGTTTGGGTCTACTTCTGATGGCAATGCCAAACTTGAGGATACGGTGTCACAGTTTGTAGCGGCTTTCAATACTGCCGCCGAACAAGGCAAACAAGAACGCCGTAACTTAGAATCTCCCACACAGCAAACTCAATTAGGAGGGCAAGTGCTCAACTGCTTTCCAGCACTTAAAAGCGCATCTTGAAGTTAGTGAACATCAAACCGATACCATTAACACTTTGTTGGAGGAAATCTTAAGCCTCCAACACACTCAGCTTTCTCAACAACAGGATTTGCTGGGCGTAGTGACTGAACTCAAAAATACCCTTTCTTGCTTGTCTACTTCTACTCCATCTCAGGATATGAAACACCTCAAAAACCTCCTCAATCAGCTACAAAGCTATTGGTCTCAGCCAACTTCTGTATATCCCGTCAGTATGACCTCAACGTTGATGTTTGGGTTGTCCTGATGAATGAATACACTCGAAAACGGCAACAACGCGGACAACAGCAAGTTCGACAACTTTCGATAGCCGTTACTTTGATAACGGCTTTGATTGTCTTCATTTGCCAGAAATACAAAGTAGTGTTTCCAACGGCTTTATCATCAATTTTCCACTCAATTTTCCAGATGATTTCTATTCAATGGTTATCTCTGATTGCAGTTAGTGCCATATCAGCCAGTATTGGTTACATTCTGGGACGAAAACAGATTCCTATGACCACCCATCGGGTCTATATCGAGGTTATGGCAACCCTAGTTCTTATTCAAGTTTTAAGGAGAAATATTGATGGGGATTTTAAATCGCATTTTGGAAACCTGGAACCAAAAAACAAGAGACAGAAACGTCGGCTATGGTTCTCATCAAATTGATAAATCTCTAGTCTTACAACCGACAGATTCCACTGTTTTCTCTCCGACTAATCCGGGTAATTTTGCCTCAATTCGTTCAGTTCCTGTTTTAGATTCACCTCGCTATTTTTCTAAAGAGGAGAAAGTGGTTCTCAAACAATTAGCGAAACAGAGAAAAGAATCGGCCAAACATACTCAAGAATCTTATCAAGCCCTTAAGCAAATTGATGATGCAGATACAACAGTTCATTTAGCTCATTATGCTTATAAAGGTCAACTTGCAGGTAATGAAGTCAAAAAACTAGGGGCTAATTCTAATTATGCTCAAAAATTACATGGACTTCGACCTCAATATTCTCAAATGTCTCTTAATATTGATCAAGCTAACCAGCAAGCCGTTAACAAAATTGCTCAGTATCGTCAACAAGTTCAAAGCACTTGGGAGAATAAATAGTGCGGAGTGCTTTAAGAGTGCGGAGTTCAGAGTGCGAGGTGCGAAGTACGGAGTGCATTCTTGGTTCATCTAATCAATTACCTTTTAACCAGAGTCTCTACTCCTTCCCTATAGTTCACACTTTGCACTTCGTACTTTCTTTGGCACTCCGCACCTCGCACACCGCACTCAAAACGCACTTTCTTCGAGGGATATTTGATGAATTGGAAACGAGCTTCACTTCTTTGCCAGCTTTTAATCGGAGCTAATCTCTTTTTTTTGGGTATTAGCTTAACATTAATGTTAGCGATCGCTAGTGAATTGAATACAGCAGGGTTAGCGATCGCTAGTTTCTTTTTAATTGCATTTATCCTGTTTCAAATAGTCGGTTGGGTAGGGGATGATGCTTGGGTTAAGTTACTAAAAATTGAGCCAATGGAACTTTATGGAATTCTCATCTTTACGGGTTTATCGACTGTGATGGGGATTTTACTTTGGCTATTGAGTCGGTGGGTACAACAGGGTTAAGGGAAAGTCGTTTTTAAGTTTAATCTTGGGTTAGGATTTATGCTGTTATGTTCCAACCTCGACAACTGAATTACCGCATTCGTTTAATTAATCAAACGCTGGAATCCGCTTATAAAATTAGTGGTTTGTATTTGTTTTTGGGGAGTTTACTATTATTTATTCCTCCATTTGTTTTACCGAGAAATACCACTACTTTTAAAGTGCTGCAATTAGCGTTAACGGGCAGTGGTATTGTTTTGTCTGGGGTAAGTTTATCCCATGCCATTCGGATTAGTAAATTAGAACCCTTGGTACGGGCTGAGGAGCAACAGGAAGAGGAGGATTATCAACATCAACTGGCGGTGACTCGCTATTACCAAGAAACTCAACGAGAACGGGTGATGGAAGCAATGCTTGAACAGTCTTATCCAACTGAATCTTTACAATCTGCCGCTTCTAACGCTGTTACCTTACCCCCAATTAATCATCCTTTAGCCACGATAGGACAAGCTTTAATTGAAGCGTTACTCCATTACAATTTGCCTTGTGATTGGGTGGAGGGACATCGAGGGCCAACTACTCAACGGTTGGTGCTCAAACCGGTGGTGAATGCTCAAGTGAAGGTGAAGGTGGCTGACCTGAAAAATCGAGAACGAGATCTTCAAATTGCGTTGGGTTTATCGCAACCGCCTTTAATTCAGGCTTTGACGCAAGGGGTGGCGTTTGATTTGAATTTGAGTGAACAAGAACGGCAGTTTTGCCCTCTGGAAAACTATATTTCTTATCGAGTTTTATCGGATGAAGAACCTGTGCGAATGGCGATGGGGGTTGATTTATATGGGCAATTGGTGGAAATTGAATTAGCCAACCCCAATACTTGTCATGTTTTGGGGGGAGGGGCAACGGGTTCGGGGAAGTCGGAAGCGCAGAAGGCGATGTTAGCGAGTTTGATTTTGCGTTATCCTCCTGAACGGGTTCAGGTGTGTTTAATTGATGTTAAACGAGTTACGTTTGCTAAACAGGAATTTGATGCTTTGCCTTGGTTATGGCATCCGGTTTGTCGGGATACGGATACTGCTTTGAATTTGTTGGAAAATTTAGATGCCCAGCAGCAAGAACGATATGAAAGGTTTGAGAGTCTGGGGGCGAATGATTTGGAGGATTATAACCGCAAGGTGGAGCCCCAGTTGCGGTTGCCGAGGATTGTTTGTTTTATTGATGAAATTCAGTATTTGACGAAGGAGAAGGAGGTTAAGGGGCAGTTTGAAGCTTTGGTGGAGGGGTTGGGTGCTTTAGCAAGGGCGGCGGGGATTCATTTGGTGTTGTTTACTCAGTACCCGAAGGCGGATGTGGTGAGTACGAAGATTAAGGTGAATATGGGGGTACGGTTGGGACTGAGATTGCAAAGTGCGAAGGCGGGCGCGGTGATTTTGGATGTGGAGGAATGGGGAAAGCTGTGTACGGGGTTATTAGGTAAGGGGGATTTGATTTTTTCGGATGGGGGAACAATGTTGCGTTTGCAAAGTTTGTATGTGCGCTCAATTCAGGAGTTATTACCGTCTCAATTGAGAGGTGCAGTTTCTCCTTCTTTAAAGCTTGACAATTCTAAACCCTTATCTTCAAATTCTCAAGCTGAAAATAGAGTTAGTTCTTCTCAAGCTCATTTTAAATCTCCTGCTAATTGGATTAAGAGGTTGAAGCACATATTGTATCCAGATTCGTCCGATTATACAGTTTATCAATTTTCCGATTCTATTAAAATTCAAGAGATTCTTCCAGAATTGGAACATTTAGATTCGGGTTTAATTCCTGATGATTCTGGAATTTTTATTTTACATGATGCTGATTTGTTGGAGATTTTTGAATTTCAGACTCGTGAAACCTTACCAACTGTGATTCCGAAAGGAGTTTGTGTTTCTCTATTTCGGTGTGCTGAGGAGGAAATTGAGGCATTTCTTCAACAGTTTGAGCAACAAGTTTGGGGAAACTCAACTGAAAGTTTGCCTTCTGTCAGAGATGGAAAGTTATCCCAAGGGTTGAGTGAGTTGACTCGTAAGGATTGGGCAATTTATAATTATGCAGTGAGGATTTGTTTGAAGAATCAAACTCCTTCAATGGCAGATCGGGATTTCTTATCGGGACGAGTGGCGAGTAATTTAACGGATTTGTATGACAGTTGGCAGCGATTGGAAGCGAATGGATTAGGGTTAATTGATGGCAAGAGTTTTATTCCTAATTTACCTTCAAGACCGAGGGATTGAAGAATACAGCTATAGCAATTCACACCGAGGTTGTAATAATTTTCAACGTCTATGAAACAGCCAAAACTATTGACCCTATTGACCTATTGCCCATTCGTAATTCGTAATTCATAATTCATAATTCGTAATTCGTAATTCGTAATTGCCCATTGCCTATTCCCTATCTGTGAGAAAAGATAACGGATTACTCGGATTAGCAGCGAAGCCCAGAATGGCGCGGTCTCGATGCTCATAGAGTAATTCTCCTTGCTGGTTAAATAAGAAAGTTGCCCCTCGTTGGGTTAGATAAGCTGAATCAGGAACATAACTTTTCCAGTGACTTAGCACTTCTCCCATGTTTCGCAGTCGTAACGTGGCTAACTCAAAGGGGCGCTGAAAGCCTTGACCTCCTGCTAGTTTGAAGAATGAACCTTTGAGTGGGGGTAAAGGAGGAGCTTGAACAATTTCTTCATCCCCTATTAATTGAGGGGCTTTTTTATCACCCCGATAGCCCCGGAATACTTCCGCTAAAGTACCCGGGCTACCCAGTCCAGCACACATCAGTATTAAGTTGAGATAAGCGTTGACACCCGGCGATAAACCGGGGAGTTTGAGGGATAGACCTGGATAAAGATTTAGGGTTTGATGGAGTTCGGCGGTGGGGTCAACAAATAAACAATCTGGGGGAAATCCTGTATAGTCACAGAATCGCTGTCCTGAAGTGCGGTTGCCAATTCCTACGGCTCGAATTGCAATTCCTTTTGCTTGCAGTAGTTCTACTTCTCTTTTTAACCACCAAGCATATTCTAAGCTATCGAAATCTCCCAATTGGGGCCAGATTAGCACGAGTTGTCTGGGTGAGGATTCACAACCGCTTAATAGAGAGGTTACGGCTCCATCACTGACCCGTTGCCGTTGAGTTTGACTTAAGAGGGTATAGATATCCATCTCACCTACCGATTTAATCACCGAATGAGGAGAACAGAAAACGAATACGGTTCTAAAAAGTTCAAACCCGCCTCGTGAATTCTCCTAACTGTTGAATTTTACCGTAATTTATCGATTTCTCTAATTCTTGGCATTCAGGAATCTGTTACTAGGCTCAAACTAACGCGCTAACGCGCCCATTGAGGGTGAAAAGTCAGGAAAAAACAATGAGTGAAACCTTAACAAAATCTGAACAGATTGCTCGTCTTAATGATCAATTACGCGCTCAGAATTCACAAGTCGGGGCTATTCATTTCTCCCGTAGTGTTGGGCTTCTACCTCCCCAACAGCAACAACAGCTTCTCCAATTATTGAAGGAATTTAACTCGTTTTCACCGGATAATGACCCTTACGGAGAACGAGATTGTGTGACTTTAGAATTAGATGGCGAGCGCTACTTTTTCAAAATTGATTATTTTGAGAAATCTGCTTGGCTTCAAGGGGAAGAAATTGGCGCTGACTCTCCTGAAGATGTTAATACCACTTGGAGAGTTGGAACTTTAATGGAGAGCAACGAGTATTAATTTCTCAAACAAGCTGTGCTTAGAGAATTGAAATGGAAAATTTTCCATTCCTTCCCCATAACGGGGGCTGAGAGGGACAAGTTGAGAGAAATTTTATGCCTGTCCCTCGCACAATTCCGTTTTATGGAACCGTTGATGAAGCTTTAATCCACTGCGCTTACCATCGAGTTAAAAACTTCCTCCAAGCTGGGCCAGAACATCCTGAAAAATATGATGCCTTAGCTTATTTGGAAGTCGCTTCAACCTTAGCGACGGCTCGAAAACATTTAGTGCATTCAATTTTTTGGCAAAAAGCCAGCTACGAAACTCGCCTTCAGATTTCTCTGCAACTCGATTGTTTGACCGAACAAATTAAAAAGAATATTGAACAGTTTGGAATCCACTGGAACCAGTATATTGAAACCTTGGATTGCCAACCTATAGAAGTCATTAAACTGCCAGATTATCTAGATAGAAACAGTTGACACAAAGCAGAAACTTTGTGCTAAGATAAGATTTAGGTGAAAATAGATAGCATAAATGGTAGTTTTAGAATTTAAAGTTAGAGCCGCATTGCAACAAAGCAAGGCAATAGATGAAGCCATTCGTACATCCCAATTCATCCAAAACAAATGTTTAAGATATTGGATGGATAACAAAGGGGTTAATAAGTACGATTTGAACAAATATTGCCGTGTATTAGCTCATAACTTTAAATTCGCTAACGAGCTAAACTCTCAAGCTAGACAATCTAGTGCTGAGAGAGCATGGTCAGCTATCGCTCGATTCTACGATAATTGCAAGCGGAAAGTTCCAGGCAAAAAAGGTTTCCCCCGTTTCAAGAAAAATTGCCGTTCGGTTGAATACAAACAAACCGGATGGCAATTGAATTTAGAAACCCGTAAAGCCATTACCTTTACTGACAAGAAAGGGATTGGACGGTTACGGTTAGTGGGAAGCTACGATCTGCATTTCTACCAACCCGAACAAATTAAAAGAGTTCGATTAGTTAGACGTGCAGACGGCTACTATTGCCAATTTCTACTCTCAATTGACGTTAAGATTCAATCTGAACCAACTAATAAAACAATCGGTTTAGATGTAGGGTTATCTGCTTTTTACACCGATGATCAAGGTAATAAAGTAGATAACCCTAAATTTTTCAGAAAGGAAGAGAAGAAAATTAAGCGGTTACAGAGACAACTTTCTCGGAAACAGAAAGGGTCTAATAACCGCAAAAAAACTAGACAGCGATTATCTAAGGCTCATCTAAAAATCAGTCGGCAACGAAAAGAGTTTAGCAAGGGTGTTGCATACTCCGTCATCCACTCTAACGACGTGGTAGCCTACGAAGATTTAAGGATTAAGAACTTAGTTAAAAATCATTGTCTGGCTAAGTCAATTAATGATGCAGCTTGGTATCAGTTTCGAGTTTGGTTGGAATATTTTGGGAGAAAGTACGGCAAGATAACAATTGCTGTTCCTCCTCAATATACCTCTGAGAATTGTTCAAGCTGTGGAAAAACCGTAAAAAAATCCCTATCAACAAGAACCCACGTTTGTAGCTGTGGATGTCAGTTGGATAGGGATGAAAATGCTGCAAAAAACATTTTAAGAATTGGATTAAGTACGGCAGGACATACCGGAACTTTGGTTCGGCTCCGCTCACCGAGCGAAGTCGAGGTGAACGCTTTGGGAGAACTGACCTCTACTTTAACGGGAGCAATCCTGTTGGGGCAAGTCGATTCGTTGAACAAAGAATCTCCCGTCACATCGCTTGGCGATTGACGGTGAGAGTGTCAAATCGAGCGGAATAATACTGAACAAGTGCAACGCTATCAATCCATTACATTAGGGGAGTTGAGCCACTCTATGTATACTCTTCAAGAATTGACCAAGACTTTCAGTCATCAGATTCTCTCTAGAACTATACAACAAAGCAACTCCACCCCAACCTATCAACAAAAGAATTTGTTTGAGTAATCCTAGCCAAATAATTCTTGAGGAGGAATTGCAAATTTTGAAACATCTACACCCGCCGCCGGACGAGCATAAGTTGCTTGATTACGAATTGCTAAAATCTGTTCTTCATCTCGAATTAAAGCTGGCGTAAATTGGTCACGTTGCTGTCGTAAATCTTCTAACGTGATCTTTAATTGTTCCGGTTGCTTGCCTTGCTGATAGTTGCGATAGTAAATTTCCTCGGCACATTTTTTAACCGCATTGCCAATTTCTGCCGGGGTGCAAAGCCGATAATCCCGTAACAAAATTCGCCACTCCTCGTCTGTCCAAGGAGATTGAGAAGGATTGCGAAACTCTGGGAAATACTTTTGCAAATGCAGGTTAAAAATGTCGTACATTGCCCCTTCATGGGGTAAATCAACGAAGAAAATATCATCAAAGCGACGAATTAATTCCGGGGGTAACATCCCCAATCGATTAACCGTTGCTACCATGTAAATCGGCTGTTGTACTTCCTGCATCCAAGTTAATAGTTTCCCCGACAAACGCCTTGAAACTCCACCATCCGTATTAGAATTCCAACCGGCAAACCCTTTATCAAAATCATCCCAGTACAAAATTGTTGGGCTTAAAGCTTGAGCTAATTCTAACAACTCCCGCAGTGCCAAATCTGGCTTTGGGGAACCGATAATTGCACCCCAATCAGCCGCTAATAAAGGCACCCCCATCTTCTTGGCAGCTAACTTGGCACTCAAACTTTTCCCAGTGCCAGGTGGCCCCCAAAGAATCATCCCTTTGGGAAATTTAAGCCCATATTTCTCGGTTTCTGGATTGAGTAAAGAAGCAACTTTTGAGAGGAACTCGTCTAGCAATTCTAACCCTCCGGTTTGGGCAACATCCGGTTCAGAAATTAACTCTAATCCTCTCCCTCGCAATTTGTTAACTTTGTAGTTGAGTACCCAATCAGCTATGTCTTCAAAACTGTTAGTAAATGCTAAACTTTGTTGTAAAATTAACTCAATTTCTCCTTGTGCCAATCCCAGACAAGCTCGCACTAAACTTTCTTGAATAGCAGTATCTTTTTTTCCCGATATCGAGGAAGTGTTATGACAAAATGAAGCCACCTTCTGTTGTACCCAAATGCGATCCGCAATAGGAGCCTTCAACACCGGAATTAAAGGTTGTAAATTTGCAGGTAAATTGATATTATTTTCCAATAAAACCCAGAATTGACGATGATTATCTCCCGATAAGTGATAGTAAGCATTAACCAGTTGAAATTCACGCTGTTTATCTGTCCTATCTGATCCTGATAACTCTAAAATTCCCTCCAGAATAAAAATTCCTTCGGTTTGATTTTCTAATAAATCTAAAAGGGGGTCAGAGTTAGCTTGTAAATCAGTGTTCTCTAAGCGACACCCGCCTTCACCTTGACAATTAACTTGCTGAAAACATCGGTAGCCACAATTCCAAAAGAAAACAGGAAATTGGAGGTTTTGACCCCATTCATAGAAGTGAGTTAAAATCCTGACTCGATCCGTTGTACAGTATTCTAATCCCACTATCTTGATGCCTCGGTTTGCCAAGAAGAGCCAATCTTTATTCATGATGGATTCTAAAATATTAGAAAGTATTAAGCCGACTAATTTCTATTGAGCTTTCTTAATCGGTATTTCCCATCCCCCTATTGATCTATCTAACTGACTTAGCTTTTATTCCTTAAGTTGGATGAATACTTTAACTCAATCATTTAATGATAAAATCGAAAATAATTTTAATTAATTTAAAATTAAGCATTAATAATCAATTGGGAAGCTTGAAAGCGCCTAGCGGCGCAGATTGCCACGAAGTAATTAAATTCAATTGAACTTCATGGTAACTACAACGAATAAAAATAACTCTCGCACGTCTAATGGTGCAGGAACTTTCAATGGAAAAACCAACGGTGTGACTCCTAAATCAAAAAGCACCGGATTACCTGTTCCTAGCAATGGGAATGGAACCCGTCGTTCAGTTGTTTCAGTTGAAGAGCAAGCTAACGCACTGCTTGAGCGAGTCAGAACGACCATTGTTAAAAAGTTTGGCGTGAAACTGCAACTTCGCGAAAAACGTCTTCAAACAAAAATCGGTCATGCCATTAAAGAAAAGATCGGTTTGGATATTGCTGCTCAATTGAAAAAACGCGGCAAAACTATGAACTGGCAGCGTTGGAATAATGAAGTGTTCCCTGCTTTGTTTGGACAACCGGATGCTTTGCGTCATGATATCGAAACTTTAGCTCTGGTTATGGCAAAACTGTACGATGTTTTCGAGTTAGATCCTCAAGAAGCCATTAAAAGCCTCGTTAAATTCAATCAAGAATCCCTTGCCAAACGCAATAGTTATCTTCAGCAAGAGCAATCTAACACTGATGATGATATTGATGATTTGGAAGATGATGATTTGGAAGATGAAGATGATGATGAGGAACCAGAAGATTTTGAAGACGAAGAAGACGATGACTTTGAGGAAGAAGACGAAGAAGACGAAGATGAAGAAGATGAGGAGGAGGAAGATTTAGAATAACTAATTTTCTGCTCTGATTTAATTCATGAAGCGTACCTATCATTTGATTTCATATCCATTATTTTACTATTACTCTACCTTAAGGTAGGGTAATTTTTTTTAGAATGAGAAATTTTAAATAAAATTAATTTAATCAAGAATTGATTTTTATAGTTTCCAGAAAAAGAAGAAAATAGCGATCGCCATCATACGAAAAACTTTAATTTAAAAATTGAACTGAAGAAGACAGCGATCGCTGCTTTGGGTGTGAACAACATTTGAATAGGAAGATCAAAATGATTGTAACTTCTAAAAATCGTAAGTTCGATTCCGTTAAAACCACAAAGTCTCAAAAAGCTTATACCAAGGCTTTAGACCAGTGCATCAGCTATAACGAAAAACTACGTTTGATGGTGCTAGAAGTTTTGAGAGAAGAATGTGGCCGTGAGCTTGCGAGTGCTGCCCGTTTTAATAACCACGATTTTGACTGGGAAACCCACAATGCTCAGTTTCGTGAAGATTATGGCACCACTTCCTTGAAAGAACTGATGCGCGCTGCACAAGCTCTTTATGGCTTGAACGATATTGATGCCATTCGAGAACGTCGAGCCAAGCATCGGGGCATCCGCAATGAACGGATGGCTCGCCAAAACATGGTCATTGCCCAAAATGCGTTAACGCTAGATGACGGAATCGATGATCATGAAATTGAGATGGAGTGAACTACCCACACACAGAACCAGCCTTTATGACCAAAAAAATGGGATACAAGCCTCGCCCTTCTAGGGCGGTGAGTGTCAATCCTTAATCATGCTAACTGCCAACTTCCCCACCAGAGGGGAAGCTTTTTTTGCCCACCCACCCGCCACTAAGGACATAGTGGATAATCCCAACAGGCATTGATGGAAAATTTTCCATTGGCTTTGTTACTTTTGTAGTACAAAAAAATACATTTGAGATTGAGTGACTTTCTAATGGGATACACAGCCCAAAAAACGGCTAAAAACAGGTAGGAAAAAGTAGGGAAAAGTAGGGAAAAAATGCACTATTTTCCCTCTTATTTCCTGCTGTAATACGCTGTATCACGCTAAATTTGGTATCTTATGTAACATTTTGCCATTTAATCTAAATCACCAAGAGGGAGAAAATGCACTGTTTTCCCTTCTTTTTCCTTCTGTTTCCTCACCCGTGGAACAGCAAGCCATGTCAAAAATCTGTATCCCAATTTAGTAAGTAAAACTACTCATTTGGCATAGGTCAGAACTTTTGTTGTTTTGAGATTATGGGTTGCAATTGGAGCGCCGGGAAAATATTACGAACCTGAACTAACGACTTTGAGACAATACCACTTTCACCCAACATCGTGAAATAGCTGTTAGGGGACAAGCGTTCGCCTCATGGTTGCATTCTCCAGTTGATTCATTGACTCAGTTCATCGCGATCGCTCGCTAATCCTTCCCATCCAGTTCTTTTCTGACCTGTTGCTCACCAGAATTTGCCACAACACTCACCGAGACGCTACCGCGTTGTTTTATTTAGATCGCCATTTGAGATCAATTCCCTGCTGTTTAACCCAAAACCAACCGAACCAACCGACCTAGCTAGCTGTTTTCCGGTTGGTTCTTTATTAACGAAGGAGCTAACTTTCATGACGGCACAACTTAACACTGCTATCAACACTAAAATTGCCCGCAGTTACACTGATGACAACGGGATCAAAATTGATGTGATTGAGATAGTTTATGCGGATGGGTTGGTTGAGCAACACCTTGGATGGACTGAAGAAGACTTCGACAGCCAAACTGTTTTCTACATCCAAACTTCTAACGGTACTGTTCTGAAATCCACCTTAAAAACAACGGAAAATGATCAATTAATACTGGTTTATCGTGAGCTTTGGATGAAACGACACAGCCAACAAACTACTCAAACTATTAATTCTGAAGAACAAGAGGAAATCGAACTTATACGAGCAGCGGAACTCGCTAAATTTGACTTCGGGTTTGATTGCTAATTGGAGATACTGAGAACGATGAATCGCATTAACAAATTTGATCGTTCTCAGGTGGCAATGATTCAGCATCTGAGAACTGCTAAAACGCTTGATGCAAGATTGCTTTCACTCGACTTAAACCGAATCATTAACCCAGAAGACATTATGATTGGTGCTGCTTTTTACAATGGCTTAGTGGCTTGGTTATTGCGAGATGGAGAGCAAGTTTGCATGACTCAAAGCCAACTTGCACAATACCTTGAGGACTTAGCGGAACTTTAAAACGCTTATGGGGGGAAACCAACCCCCCAATACTTCAAAATATTTACAAGGTTAACCATTAAACGTAAGAAAAGCTTTAAAATTCAAGTTCAATCTCGCAATCCTTTTGTTGTTCGATTCATAACAGTCCAAGGTTATACTCGTGGTGTTTGGGGAGTATGGCAAGATAGAGGAGTTTGGGTAATCACTCATATCCCATCTGGGTTAAAAATGCCTTTTGACTTAATCGTAAAAAATAAAGCTTTAAAAGCACTAAGGCTTACCTCAAAACTTTTAGGGCAAATCAAGGAACCTACCCAACTTTCCCATGAAGAAAAGCTCAAATGGATAAAGGAAATTAAGCCCTTATTGCCTGCTTATGAACAGATACGGTTTCCTAATTAATTAAAGCTCAATTACTTCCTTTAGCCTATTATTATTTGATTTTAGGGGACAAGCTCACTTACCGATGTCCCCTAAAGCTTAAGAGAGAAACAAGCCTGCTCAAGCCCAATAAAACTTTATAAACTTGAAAATCCTGTCATGAAAGCACACCCATTAATCCCTAACGATTAAGGTGAGCACCCAATTATGTGCTATTTTTTCTCTCAGTCACACTGTGAAAATAAATTTAATCGCTAATGGATTGATGGCTCAGTTTCCTATTATTGAGATTACACACAATGCTTATGAACTCTCCAGTCCAGAAATGATGGGGAGCAAATATAAGTTCTGGTTTAAACATGAAAAACTAGGTATTTGCCTATATAAACAAGCCCGTCAGAACTTAGGTGAAGATTGGGCAGAAAAAGTTGCAGCCGAACTTGCCTCCTGTTTAGAACTACCTCACGCGGTTTATGAACTGGCTTCTTGGGAAGGAAATCATGGTGTCGTTTCACCCAACTTTTTACCTGAAGGAGGGACACTTGTTCATGGCAACGAACTCCTTACATCTATTATTCCGAACTATCCCACCTCTGGAACCTATAGAATGAGACAACATACAATTGATATCGTATTGAATGTTATCTCAGATGAGTCTTTGCATCTTCCGTTAGGTTGGACTTCTCCAGAAAGCATCCAAAGCGCAGTGGAAGTCTTTACCGGTTATCTCTTGTTAGATGCGTGGATTGGTAATGGAGATCGACATCATGAAAATTGGGGCATTGTACGAACTAAGGCTTCTAATTCTGGGGAAAGTATATACCTAGCACCCACATTCGACCATGCCTCAAGTTTAGGTCGTGATCTCTCAGATGAACAAAGACAAAAGCGCTCAGTAGAAGCTTATGCCAATAAATGTTTCTCAGCATTCTATGGAAGCGTTGATGACAACAAGCCCCTCAGAACTTTTGATGTATTTAACCGAGTCCGAAATTATTATCCTGAAGCTGCCCATATATGGCTATCAAGACTTGAAAGCATTTCAAAAGAAAATATAGTAGAGATTTTTAATCGAATTCCTAATACTCACATCTCATCTATTGCAGCAGAGTTTGCACAGAAAATTCTAGAATTCAATCAACACAAACTACTTACCTTAAGGAACTCACTACCTTGAAGACACACAAAACACTATTTTTGGCATGGCAAGATCCAAACAGTCGCTTTTGGTTTCCCATTGGTCGCTTAACTTTTGACGGAGCTACTTATCAATTTGTTTACACACAAGGAGTCAAAGAAGCTCAAGAAAAATCTGGTTTTACCCCCTTATCCTCATTCCCGCGTTTCGATGAAGTTTATACATCAACTTATTTGTTTTCTGTGTTTTCTAATCGATTAATGCCTCGAAGTCGTCCTGATTACTCAAGCTTTATTGAATGGTTAAACATTCCCAAACATGAAGATGATCCA
The DNA here is from genome assembly GCF_014697575.1 of Planktothrix sp. FACHB-1365. Lineage (GTDB taxonomy): Bacteria > Cyanobacteriota > Cyanobacteriia > Cyanobacteriales > Microcoleaceae > Planktothrix. The sequence goes on from NZ_JACJSC010000018.1 coordinate 75,210, forward strand.
ATTACTTTATTGGCTCGTAGTGGTGGACAGAAGAAAACGGATACACTGACTGTTTTTCCTTGTCCCATACCAGATGAAGAAGGGCGTTATCATCTTCACTTTTTTCCTCATGGAATGCAACATTTACCACCATCTTCAATTGAACGAATTAACTGCTTTGTTCCAGGGGAGAAGTTATGGTTAAGCCATGAATTCCAAAATATTTATGATCAGATGGCTTTGACTCTCAACACAGAAGATCACCATATTGTCGGTTATTGTCCCCGATACTTGAATCCTGAAATTTTTGAACTCATTCGCAGGACTACCTACGAGGTTAATGTACAGGTAGAACGGATTAATCAACCTCCTACACCACGACAGTTTCGCTTGTTGTGCCATCTAACGGCAAAAGGGGATGATGGTTTTTCTCCTTTTTCCAGTAAAATATATCAACCTCTCTAGGAAAAGTTACGGGCCAAAACCTTAAAAGATTGTTAGGGTTTATAGGTTGCGACTAAGATATTGTTTTCAACCCATCCCAATTTCTTCTAACGATTGAGTTTTATCTTCCCCTGTACCTCTAGAATTAAGGATTCATGCGATTGCAAAAACTCAAAGTTCAATCTCTCTTGAGTGTTGAGCAGGTTGGGATTCAACAGTATTCAAATCGTCTGCCATTTGAAGCCAAAATTCAATATCTTCAGGCTGAATTCCTTGAGCTAGAACTAAATGCTCCCCACACACTCTCAACAGTTCTCCTCTGCCAGATGCTCTCAAAGAAGATACAGAAACCCCGTCAATATCTGTCACCATTAACTGGTAAACCTCGGCAACGGAAATAATAGTCAAATCATCCGTTTCTTCTACCCCTTCATCTCCTAAGTTCAGTCTGTATTCAAATACCTTTTGGGCAATGGGTAAAATCAATTCAGCTTGTTTAACTTGTTCACGCTCTAAAGTGAACATTAACGGTTCAATAGTTGAGTTGGAATTATTGTCTAAAACTTGAACTTCACTCAACAGTTCAGGTGCTTCCTGAGCGAGTTTTGCCTTTAACTTTTCTGCATCTAAATTAGATAAAGGATGTTGAACTTCACCCTCTAAATTGATCTTGAATACCAAGTGATGATCAACTTGAGAAACTACTCGAATTGATTCTCCTTCCTGCGATAATATTGTCCAATCTTCCATCAACTCTAACCGTTCTAATCCCTTAAATTGATGATGCTCTTTTAATAAAAGATCCGCCAATAATCTTTCCATTTCTAATCGTTGTTCAGGGGAACTGCCAACTTCAATCAAATTCTCTCCCTCTTTTGAATCTTGGGGATCATCCTCTAATCTAACTTGCTCGGAGTCTTCAGCATAGTCTGAGTCATTTATTCCTGAGTCAATTAGTGTTTCGGAGTGAGTTTCTGGAGAAACTGGAGTTGCTACTCCTGACTGATAAACTGGTAGGAGAGAACTAAATTTTCTGGGTTTTCGAGATTGAGCTAAAGACATATCTTGAAGGGTAGGACGAGCGACTTGGCGATCGCTTTGGGAAGATAACTCGATAAAATGGGCAGCATTCGTCTTAAGCAAACTAATCTGAGCATAAGCATATTTTTCCTTAGATAAAGATATAGAAATATCTAAAGCCGCTAGACAACCGTGATAGAAATCTTGAGTTTCAGTAGCAGGAACACAAGCTAATACATTTTCATCAAGATCTGTAGACCGTCCTTTTTGTTGCAGTTGAGCAATAGACGCTGAGGATAATCGATGAATTGCCGTTGAAGGGTTCGGCTGTTGGCTGGGAGGATTATCTAGGTTGATAAAAGTTGCAACTCTAGCCTCTAAGTCTTTTAGAGTTTCTATCCCCTGCTCTTGATCGATCAGTTTAACACCCCAATCTAACCCAACCAGTAATCCTTGATAAAAATCTTGAGTTTCTCCAGCCAAATTAGAATCTGTTGCAATTTTTTCAAAAAAGGCAAGTCCAATTTGTTGAAGTTGGTAGATTGATTGGGGAGAAAACCGTTGCATCTGCGTTGTCAGCATAAATCTTATATTTCCCGATAATTAACTCATCCTTCAAGCTATCACGACAGCAAGCTTCCCTAGTCCATCTTCAGGACTAAACCCACCAGGATTGAATTCAGAAATAGGGTAGATGGAACTATAAATCTCAAAATTTTTGATTCGCTTCAACATCTTCTCCCAGGATATGAGATATTATTAACACTCACGGAAAATTTATTGTATTTTTCCAGCCAAATATTCTGAAATATTCATCTTAAATTGATATGTGTATAGTCCCAACTGTAGCTCCAAATCTTTTTCTCAACCGCAACATTGGCGTGCTACTGGAGAATAGCCGATGACCCAGACAAAAGTGATTTCGCTGTTCAACCAAGCTGGTGGTGTGGGCAAGACAACAATTACGCTCAACTTAGGCTACCACCTAGCTCAACGAGGGAATAAAATTTTGCTCGTTGACCTCGATCCACAAGCGTCTTTAACCTTATTTATGGGTCTTGACCCGCACAGCTTGGAAAAAACCGTATTTGATGCCATTGTTAATGAAGAACCCCTCTTCATCCACAAAGCAATTCATCGCATGGATTTAGCTCCCACCAATATTAACCTCAGTGTGGCAGAAATCCAATTGGTGAATATGGACTTTCGAGAACTGCGTCTCAAAGATGCCCTAGAACCCATTCGAGAAAACTATGATTTTATTTTGATTGACTGTCCGCCTAGCTTAGGATTATTAAGCTACATTAGCCTTGTTGCTGCCACCCATGTTTTAGTCCCCATTGAAACTCATTACAAAGCGTTTGAGGGAACTAACCTGCTCTTACAAACCGTCGCCAGAGTCCGAAAAAAAGGAAATCGCTCTTTGCAGATTGCTGGATTTGTTCCCTCTCGCTATGCTGCCACCAACTCCCAGGATAAACGTACTTTAAACGCGATTCAAGAACAATTTTCCACCGTGGCAACAGTTTATGAGCCGATTCCTCGCTTAACTGCTTTTGTTGATGCTTCTGAACAACAGGTTCCCCTAGCTGTTTATGACGCGAGAAATGCAGTGGTTAAAATATTAGATCGTTTAGCTGCCAAGATGGAGAAACTCAATGCCAAATAAAAGTAATCAGCCTTACAAAGGAAAAGCAAACTTAACGGTCTTGTTCGGCGATGACGAAGCTGAAAGTCTACCTAAAAGTTCAGTACCCTTTGATGCTATTCAGCTTCCGGCTAGTCAACCCCGCCGCTATTTTGATCCTCAAGCGATGCAGTGCTTAGTTGAATCTGTCAAAATTGATGGAATTCTGCAACCGCTATTAGTTCGCCCTTTATCGAATGGAAAGTATGAGTTAGTTGCAGGAGAAAGACGCTTAAGAGCGGCGAAAGAAGTGGGGTTGAAAGAAGTTCCTGTCATCATTAAAGAACTGACAGAACAACAAGCTTTACAAATTGCTTTAGTTGAAAACCTACAACGAGAAGATCTTAACCCCGTTGAAGAAACAGAAGGGATTTTAGGGCTACTGGCTAATCGATTAGGATGTTCTGACCAGGAAGCTGAACGCCTTCTGTATCGAATGCAAAATCAAATGCTTCGAGATAATGATAACGTTATCATTCAACCTGAATCTGAAGTTGTCGCCCAACTTTTTCAAGACTTAGGCAAGATGTCTTGGGAGTCTTTTATTAGTAATCGGCTTCCCCTATTAAAGCTGCCCGAAGAGATTTTAGGAAGTTTACGAGAAGGCAGAATTGAATACACGAAAGCTCGTGCGATCGCTAAAGTCAAAGATGAACAAGCACGAGTTACTTTACTAGAAACGGCAATTGCAGAGAATTGGTCTCTGAATCAAATCAAAGCTCAAATTTCTGCACTCAAATCAGAATCTCAATCCGCACCCCCCGAAGATTCTCTTCAAACTCGAATTAAAGCCGCCCTCACACAAGTCAATAAGTCAAAAGCTTGGAGCGATCCGAAAAAGCAAAAGCGTCTCCAAAAACTTTTAGTAGACTTAGAATCCCTGTTATCTAGCTAAGAAAAGAAATTGAAATCAACAACTGTCCTTAGATATAAACTGAGGGAAATTTAATATTCTTTTAAAAATGCTCCAGGATGAATGGGGCATTATTTATTTTTATGGTTTCTATTTAAAAAGCGGAAACAAAAGATAGGAACGAAACCGGATGATCGGTTCTTAGATTAACGGCTTTTTTTTAAAGTACCCACTTTTTTTAATAAATCAGCTTTAAGGTAGAACTTTCTTAATCTATGCCATTGCTAATTTAGGATCTTAGATAGAAAAAGCAACTTCAACCTACCTTTTCCTTCTGAGTAACTTCGATATAAAGGAAGCGACCAATTATGGCATCAATTAATATCCTCAAACCCAAGCTGCTTTCAGGGAGAACTTCTTCCCAAGCTGCCATTGAGCATTTCACTCGATTTCAGAAAAAGCTAAAAAGTTTAATTGACCTCTGGAGCAACTACCCGCCTAATGATGCCCTTTCTACTTTAAGAAAACAAGATTTAGAATGGCTAATTTCAATGGCAGAACACTATCGGCTTCGTATCCAACCTTCATCTCAATCTCTAGAATTTTGGCAAGGCTATCGACATGGGAAAAAGAGTAGACGAACCATTCCGGCTCCTCACACTCCCTCCTTAGCACCAATTTTACAAAAAGCCCTAAAACCTAGTCAAAGCGAGGGAATCTATGAACTTGGGGTGCGACTGGGATGGTGCTATGACCGATTAAAAAACTACTTACTGCGGATCACGAAAGAGCAAAAACTGAACGCCGCTAAACAATTAAAAAATTCTCAACCGATTTTATCTGTCATTCAAGAAATTCAGGCAATGGACAATACAGACTCCCTTGTGAGTTTGGGAAGGTTGCCAGAAAGGAGATTGAATTCATGAAAGATAGACCCAGCCAAATTTTTGCAGCCGATCAGGAAACGGATACCTTATTAATTTTGGAAACGATTTTAACCGAGGAAGGATATTCTGTTAACACCAGTTCATATGGAAAAGAAGCGATCGCCTCTATCAACGCCGACCCTCCCGATTTAATTCTATGGGACGTGATGATGCCAGATGCAGACGGCTATGAAGTCACTTACAAAATTCGTTCTACCCCTCAATTGCCCTTCATTCCCATTGTCCTTCTCGCGCCAGATCCCTCCATTCCTTCTACCAATGGATTAGAATTGGGAGCCGATGATTTTCTCTGGAAACCCATTCAAGTTAACGAATTACTCGCCCGTGTCCGCAACTTGCTCCGTCTCAAACATAGCCTAGATTCAATGCGAGAGATGGCTTTAGCCCGTGAAGATTTTGTTTCTCGCCTAACCCATGATTTGCGTAACCCTCTAATTGCCGCCCAACAAATGCTGACTTTACTAGGGCAAGGAAAATTCGGCATCTTATCCCCTACCGTAAAAGAGGCTCTCCAGACTATCGCTCTTAGCAATGACAACCTAATTACCCTCGTCAATACCCTCCTAGAAGTGCATCGATTTGAAGCGGGTTGCAAACCAATGGCTATCACAACTTTTGATCTTTACAAACTCATTAAGGAAGTGGTTAAAGAGCAAGAGGCACTTGCGGTCAGCAAAAACTTACGCTTAATTTTTGAAACCCAACAACAGTCCTTTCAGATTCAAGGCGATCGCTTAGAATTGCGCCGAGTTTTGACTAATTTAGTGAGTAATGCGATTAAGTTCACAGAGCGCGGTCAAGTCAAGATCACTGTTAAGTACAATGCTCAAAGCGTTTCGATTCACGTAGAAGATACAGGCCCCGGAATCACAGAATCAGAGCAAAAAACAATCTTTGAACGCTTTCGCACCGGAAATCAGAAAGGAGCCGGAAGTGGTTTAGGGTTACATCTGTCTCAGCGTATTGCAAAAGCCCATTCGGGTTGTTTAGAAGTGACCTCACAACTGGGGGTTGGAAGTATTTTTACTTTGTGTCTCCCTCGGAGCCAAAATTGCTAACGTTAAAGATTAGCCCTCAAAATGTGCTTTTAATCTCAAATTATTATTAATGGAGAAAATTATGAATCGCGTGAGTGTTGTGTTAATTGAAGATCATCACTTAACTCGTGTGGGAATTAAAGCAGCGTTGGAAGATTGTGAAGAAATCAAGTTTATCGCGGAAGCCAGTAATGGATTACAAGGAATCACAATATTGGAGAAAACGCTACCCGATGTTGCCATTATTGATTTAGGATTACCTGGATTAGTTGATGGGATTGAACTCACTAAACGGTTTAAGGAGTATGTGCAAACCCGTCAGCTTGATTCCTCTATCAACCAACCTAAAGTTTTAATTTTAACCTCGCAAGATCAAGAAGAATCGATTTTAGCAGCCTTTGCAGCCGGAGCAGATTCTTACTGTATGAAAGACCTGAAATTTGAAAAACTGCTAGAAGCAATACTGGAAACTCACCGAGGAGCAAACTGGATTGACCCGTCTATTGCACGGATTGTTTTATCTCGACTTAATAATCCGTTTAAAGAAGTTGTTGGTTCTAGTGTTATTCCGACCGTATCGATTCATGGGTTAAAACCAGAAGATAACGAGTTATTACAATCTAATCCTCTCACTCGGCGAGAAAATGAAATTATTGAACTGATTGTTGAAGGGTATGGCAATGAAGAAATTGCCGAGCAATTATTTATATCAATGGGAACTGTGAAAACTCATGTTCGCAATATCCTTAATAAGTTAGCGTGTGATGATCGCACTCAAGCGGCTGTCCGAGCTTTGCGAGCTGGTTTAGTGAATTAGCTCTCTTATGGAAGTAATTCTTTTGAATTTTTTCAGAGTGACAGAAGGGGAAATGTTAAAGGTATTATCGCCATAGATTTAATGAGGTGGGAATGATGATTAAAAATGAATTAGAGTACCAAGTTAGTCAAGAATGGTTAGAGAAGTTTGAAAAATCTATAGCCGCAATAGAAAAGGATGAAGATAGCAAAAAGAATGACCATGAGCGATGGAAAATGAACCGAGAGACATTACAATGTCATTTAGAGAAATTGCAAGCAGAAATTGCTGAATATGACAGGCTAACATCCCATGATAGCCACACGCCGATAGTATTAACACTTGATGATATTGATTATTTACCTCAAATCTTGATTAGAGCTAGAATGGCAGCCAAACTAAGTCAGAAAGAATTAGCAGATTTAGCTGGGTTGACAGAAGAACAAATTAAACGTTATGAAGATAACGACTATGAAGATGCTAGCTTTATGGATGTAAGATTTGTAATTGATGCGCTGGATATCAAAATTCAAAAAGGTGAGTTTCTTGTTCCTTTAGATACGCTTAGAAGAACACCAGTTACTAAAGAAGAATTACTTTCTTCAAATCAGCGTTCTCTCAGCCGAAGCGACGGATAATTGAGCAGGTTTAAGGGGAAATAGCGATTGCTATCAGTGTAAACATTGCTAATGATAAGGACTATTTATTAGATAATACCAACTGAGGTGATTCAGCCATCTCAATTCTTGAGATGATTATAAAAGTTGGAGATGATAGAGTGCCAGTTAATGCAGATAAACCCCATTTGTGGAAACCGGATATAGCCCAGTCAGTAGACTTCTACAATCATTGGTTTATGCAGTTTGCTCCTCAAGCTTACCGCGATACTCGCATTGCCACAACTGAACAAGTCGAATCAGCTTTAATTTGGACAGCGAATCTTACGAATATTACGCCTGCTATACTGCAACAGTATCCGTCTGTCCTTCCTATCCTTCGCATGGCAACAGCACCGCCTATTGCACGAGATCGCCTGATAGGTTTAGCTGGAGTATCATCCAACCTAGTCAAGAATATGGAAGAAAAACAGCGAGTTCCACCTAGGATAGACAGGGGAACGTTGGATACTGAACTTGCAAAAATTGGTGAAATTATTGCTCGGCTTGTAGACAAAGATATCTTTTCATGGTTGGATACAGAACGACAACCAACGGATACAGAAGTTCATAGAGCAGCGATCATTATCGCAGATCGTCTCTGTGGTGCTATTTCTGACCCAATTATTCGCAACGCTCAGGAACGCAGACAGTTAGCTACGATTAGACAATGGCTAGAGCAGCACGGCTACTCGTATATTGGGGGAGGAACCCGATTAAGTTTCGAGAGAATGCTGCCAGGAACTTTTTCGTTTCGGCTCAATATTCCCATCCTTTTGCAAGGAGGTACTAAACAAATTAATATTCCAATTGATATCGTAATTCAACCCATTCAGTCTAGCCGCAGCCAGCTACCGCTTTTAATTGAAGCAAAATCTGCTGGAGACTATACTAATCCCAATAAGCGGCGGAAAGAAGAAGCAGTCAAAATGGCTCAATTACGCAATAACTATGGTGATAATGTTCGCTTTATTCTGTTTCTTTGCGGTTATTTCGATAGTGGTTATTTGGGTTATGAAGCTGCTGAAGGAATTGACTGGGTATGGGAACACCGAATAGAAGACTTGGTATTGTTTGGGATATGAACTTAACTACAACAGAATCAATTCGGGTATTGCGACAGTTGCAACTGGATAGTGCGAAAACCCAAACAGAGCGAAATAAGTTGGGTCAGTTTGCCACGCCTACAGCCCTGGCAACAGAGATGTTGAAGTATGCCAAGACGTTATTACCATCTGCCTCAAAAATTCGCTTTCTTGACCCAGCTTTTGGAACGGGAGCGTTCTACTCCGCATTATTGGAGCAATTTCCCCTATCGCAAATTGTAGAAGCGATCGCATACGAAATTGACCCTCACTATGGAAATGAAGCGATCAAACTTTGGTGTGATACGCCACTTCAGCTAAATATTGCAGATTTTACCAAGGCTGTACCACCCAATTCTGACGAGATTAAAGCTAATTTGCTGATTTGCAATCCTCCATACACCCGACATCATCATTTGAGCCGAGTTGAAAAGCTGCGGTTGCAACGGATAACAGAAGAGATAGCGGGGATAAAATTTAGTCAGTTGGCTAGTCTTTACTGTTATTTCTTGTGTATTTCAGATACTTGGATGGCAACTGATGGATTAGCAGGATGGCTGATTCCGACCGGATTTATGGATGTGAATTACGGACAGCCCATTAAAGATTATCTGCTCAACTGCGTTAGTTTACTGCGAATTCATTGTTTTGATCCGGTGGACGTACAATTTGAGGATGCGTTGGTATCGTCCGCAGTCGTTTGGTTTAAGAAAGCTTTGCCACCTGTTAACCATGCTGTTGAATTTACCTACGGAAGAAGTCTGACACAACCTAAGATGTCCCTGATGATGTCGGTGGAATCGCTACGCGGTGCAACTAAGTGGACTAAGTTCGGGTTGATGTCGGAGCGGGTGATTTCTCAGGAGCAGTCTTTGAGGCTGAAGGATTTATTCACAATCAAACGAGGGTTGGCGACAGGAGCAAATGATTTTTTTGTGTTGAAACCAAAACAAATTTCTGCATATCAATTGCCGATGGAATTTCTTCAGCCCGTTTTGCCCAGCCCTCGACTGTTACCAGTGGATGAAATTAAAGCCGATGATTTAGGAAATCCAATTCTTGATCGTCAGCTTTTTCTGCTCTCGTGCGAGTTGCCGCCAGATGAAGTGAAAGCTAAGTATCCTACACTTTGGGAATATTTGCAGATGGGAGTAAGACAGGAAATTTGCGATCGCTATCTCTGCAAACACCGCTCTCCCTGGTATTCTCAAGAAAAGCGTCCGCCTGCTCCATTCCTCTGTACCTATATGGGTCGTCAGAATACTGGTAGAGGTAGACCTTTTCGATTTATCCTCAATCATTCAAGGGCCACGGCTACCAATGTTTATTTAATGCTCTATCCTAAACCCGCTCTTGCTAAAGTGCTTTTAGAGAAGCCAGAATTGGTGAAACAGGTGTGGGAGGTACTTGATCGTATTTCCGATGAGGCCCTAATGAGTGAGGGTCGCGTTTATGGGGGTGGATTACATAAACTGGAACCGAGGGAATTGGGTAATGCTTTAGCTGGGAAGATTGTTGAAGTTTTATCAAAAGAGTCGGTTGATTGACTGAAGTTGCACCAAAAAAATAAGTGCGTTAGCGTAGCGTACCATAGGCAATTGCGTACAAACACTTTCCCTGGTTGTGACTTGAAGAAGATTCTGGCCAGGTTTAGAAGAAGAAATTGGCCAGTTTAAAAGCCGAAAGACTTATTCCATTATTAAAGAAGAAACAGAGTAGGAGCCGTTTTGGAACAAGAAAGTGGACAAAAATACAGTAAAATCAGAAAAAGAATCGAACTGCAACTACCGCTTTTGATTAGGCTAGATACGAGACTATCAGCCCTAAGCGCGTAGTGTAGGGGTGGGAATATCAACCATTAATAGTCTCTGCTGCTTTACTTTTACCTTGAAGCCTAGCCAGACGTTGTTCTCGCAAACCAGCTTCTACCATCGCAATTAATTCATCCATTTGCAGTGTGACCAAATCAATTTGTTGGTTAACTTCGCGCCACCTAGCAACACTTCGCGCTCTCGTCTGGGGGTCGGGTATTTGGGCTTGTTGATTCATGGCAGATTCCAATTTTGTTTGGTTTCAAAAATGCTTGCTTCGACAGCACCGATTAATGCCTCAGTCTGCTCAATAGTTCGAGATAATAAGTTCAGCATAGCATTAGGAGCGATTGGCTGGTATTCAGCTATTCCTAACGCCAGAGTATGCAAACGTGAGTAAGGCATTCTCAGCCTCTCAACGCTACGAAAGCATCTGATCTAATTCTGGTAGGGTTGCCTCATTCTCCCCAAACTGTTCAAATATGGCAAACTCAACGGCTTTAGCTTCGTCAATTAGCTCTACTAACCGTCGCTGCAAGTAAAAGATAGTTGTTAAAGTTTGGTCTGGCAATTTGACCATTATGCCCCAGATGTAGAGAAAACAAGACTATATCATACCCAATAAAGTTGCAAGTACCAGTGTGACTTGAAGAAGAAATTGGCCAGGGTGGCCAACTTTACGTTCCAAAACTAGCTGGCCAACTTTACGTTCCAAAAAAATTCAGTAAATGATATGGTAATTAATCTCTAAACTTACGCTTTTTTACAGGTTCCACCCAAATTGTACAAAATCCCGATGTAGCTGGCCTCCCCGCAACTTCCAAAGTCACCCCCAAACGCTCAACATCCTTTTTACATTCTAAATTAGTCAAACTATCCGAATTCCACTTCATCAAATTTCGAGCCAACTTCCCCTCATCGCTAGTCGCCCACCGCAAAGCTTCCGCCTGCTCCTGAGTCAGATGAACCGCTTCCCCCGGCGCAAACCCGCCTTGCGACCAAAGCACACCCATCCATCCCATCAACGCACCGACACCCAACGTCGTTAATAAGATACCCGTCGCCACCATCAATGAACGAGCAGAAGTGACTATTTTTGTTAATTCCGTCTGACGTACCAGAGAATTCACCGCCTCAGCAATTTGCCCCTCTTGCTTCTCAACGGCTACTCGTTCGTAAGTTGCTAGTGTCTTATTAATCCGCCCGACCCAACGCTCAAATGCTAACTCAAAATCTTCTGGTTTCGGGCTTTCTTCAATCAACACTTCCAATCGCCCCGTTGCTAATAAAATCAAAAATATGGGGTCAGTTGGCTCAATTTTTCCCTTAAAAGCCAATTCCAAAACCTTACGCCGATATTCCTCGGATTGACCTTCTAGGGCAATATCCAGTAAAGATTTAGTATCAACAGCACCATAACTCACGGTAACATCCCCGTCGTTTCAAAAGCCTCGTAAGCTGACAACATAAACGATTTAATTCGTTGCCGCCCCAATACCCCAAATTCTTGACTATTCCGAGCTAAATCAAACGTAATTCCCCCCGCATCAATCGCATTCCTTTCTCTTGAATAAAGCTTAGGGAAATCAATCACTTTAACATCATATTTTTTAATCGCATTTTGGACTTCCTCCATCTCTTCTATAGAACTCCAATCGTCCTCTAACCCAAAATTACGAACTAAAACATGAGCTATTTTTTTGTCAAAATGTTGCACTGATTTTAAAAATAACTGCACGCTATCGTAACCTCCTGTACAAACAAACCACTTACAAAATGTAATTTTAGATTGTTTGCCTAACTCAATTAAGTTATTTTTTTCAATCCAACTCGTCACCACCGGATAAACCTGAGCCGGTAAATTGACAATAATGCTATTGTCAAAAGCCCACTCAAAAATTTTGTCTGCTTCATAAAATTTCTTCTCATCTTCACTAAATAAAGCTTCCCGACAAACACTTTCGTAAATTCGAGAAACATCGGGGTTAGATCTGTCCGCATCTACAGCTAAAAACGGATATTTTTTATCCATAAAATACTGAATTAAAACCCTTGCAAATAAACTCTTACCTACACCGCCTTTTTCTCCATCAATCAAATGAATTCTAGTAGCGTGTTTCTCAACAGTTTCCAATCCATTTTCGCCTAAATGACTTGGGGATTTTAACGTTACTGTCATTGATACTTCTCCTGATGCTTCAGCTTGTTCAGTTGTAGGATCTACCTGTTCTAGTTGAGATTTTGTTCTTCTACTCCGACCTGCCATTTTGCTACTCCATTACTTGATGGTCTAGAAATGAAAATGGGTTTTACTCCTAATCAACGCCTTACTTTTTTAGCTTCTAATCATGAAAAGCCCGAATCATTAAACTCATCGCCTCCTACTAACTCTAATAAATTCTCAGTTGTTAGATTAGGGTGAACCGAACTAGAATCCCAAGTCGCTTTTATTCCATCTTCTCGGTAAAGATTGGGGAAATTGGAAGAATAATCAATACCCACTTGGTCACACAAATACAAAGCGTGCTTCTCCAAGGCATACACGGCTTTTCTAAATATTTGTTCCAACAAAACTGGATCAAATTCCCCTGTTTGTTGATAAGCTAATGGTAGCCAGTAAGCTCGCAATGACTGGAGAATCACTTCTCTAACTGGTAAAATTTCATTCTGTTTAATGTAAGTAAGTAAAACGGCATCAGCCGTATTTTTTAAGGGTTGATATCGCCAAACGAAATCTATTTTTTCTGGGTTAGCCATGAGCCTTAACCTCCTGCTTCTGGGAACCTTCTGATAAAGAATCAACGGATTTATAGGACTTAGAATTGAACTGTTTCTTTAAAACCGTTCTAAAATAGACAAACATTCCATAAACGTCACTGAGGCGATCGCCCAGTCCTTTTTTATCTAAAGCAACTGGAATAGAAATATCCGCATTCCAAATAATCGGGAGACGATCATAGTATTCGTTTAACTCTTTTTTGAAATAAGCCGCCGTTCCTCCACAAAACACCAACTCATCACAATCTGGGGGTAAATTTTCATCTAACCAACTGGTTAAACTTCGGACATATTCGGGACGAGCTTCCTTGATAGCCAGGAGCATTTGCTGCACTTCCTCCGCCCGTCCTTCCCGAGACGTACTGCGGGCTAATCGCATTAAAGGTGCCGCCTTAAATTCACTCCCTGCTGTAACAATTGCTGGGGTTAATCGCTCCGCAGTTTGTCCCGATGTTTTAACCAGGACTTTCTCGACCATCCGAATAAAGCCCAAATCACTCATTTTTCCAGGGGCTACATCTCCCCGTTGAGCAACTAGCAGACTCGCGTTGCGGTAGCCCAGCATGGCGATCGCACAAACCCGTTCTTTAATTCCAGAACCCGCTTTCTTGTTGTGCATTAAATAAATGCCACCTCCTTCGGGTTTGCAATTAAATACCAATAACTCCACACTCATGCGGCCTGTCGGAGTTTGATAATCTGCTAATGCTTCGCGCAGTACCCGCTCAAACCGACTTCGATCTTCATATTCTCCAGGGGGTAACAACGCGGCGATCGCCACTGTAAAATTCCCAGGTAGTTTTTGTTTTTCCTTAATCACCCATAAAGCCGCCAAAGTTTTATGTAAAGCCCGCTCATACTTGAGTTCCGATAGCCCCGCATTCGCATGAAACCTTTGTTTAGCCAAATAGCCAACGGCTCTGTAATCATTCCTGAACGCAACCCAAGCGGTGTTTTGAGGATCGGCTGACCCTAACTGGTCTCTGGCATAACCCAAAATTGACTCTCGTGGAACAGATACTACTTCCGGTTCCATGTACAGAAGCCGAACTTGTCGGTCTTGTCCCGCAAAGATAATCTTGGTGAGCGACCCTCCATAATCAAATGCCACTGTAATATCAGGCTCTGTGAGATTTGTAGAGGTTTTAGTCATATCAAAAATTTTCCACACAAGTAGATTGAAAGGACATTAATACTTGTTATCCCTTTTGCTCCCTCTCTCTCCCTCAACCCATTGTCCGAATCCCAAAACCTGCAAAATAGAACTTATGGCGTAGAATTTTCCCAAACGTTGAACTGCTGCGGGATCAAGCGTCCATACAAACCACAAAAGTGCCAAGTGCCAAGAAGTAAAAAAGGAGTAATTACAATATGGCAACTTTAACGATTCGTTTACCTGATGACAAATACTTCCGCCTGAAAGCTTTAGCTCAATCTCACGGTATCAGTATCAATAAGCTTATGGAAGAATTATCTAAAATTTCGGTTTGAAGACTCTCGTTACAGCACAGCTTAACGGTGAGATGAAAAACCGAGTAATATAACCAGCGTAGCACGATAGAGAAAGACTTAACACAAAGCAGAAAACTTGTGCTAGGATTAAATTTAGGTCGATAGTTGTGACATAAGATGCTCGTTCTAGAATTTAAAATCAGAGCTAAAACTGAACAATATAAGGCAATAGATGAAGCAATTAGAACTGCTCAATTCATTCAAAACAAATGTCTTCGTTTCTGGATGGATAACAAAGGAGTAGGACGTTATGACCTAAATAAGTATTGCCGAGTATTAGCTCATGAGTTTAAATTTGCGAGCGAGTTAAATTCTCAAGCCAGACAGTCAAGCGCAGAGAGAGCATGGTCAGCTATCGCCCGATTTTACGATAACTGTAAGCGAAAAGTTCCAGGTAAGAAAGGATTTCCACGCTTTAAAAAGAATTGCCGTTCAGTTGAATACAAAACAACTGGATGGAATTTAGATCTAAAGACCCGTAAAGCAATTACCTTTACTGATAAAAAAGGAATTGGGCGGTTACGGTTAGTGGGAAGTTATGATTTGCACTTCTATCAACCCGAACAGATTAAGCGAGTTCGGTTAGTTAGACGTGCAGACGGATACTACTGCCAATTCATTCTTGCAGTTGACGTTCAAATCAAGACAGAACCGACCAATAAAACAATCGGTTTAGATGTGGGGTTATCTGCTTTTTACACTGACGACCAGGGTAATAAAGTAGATAACCCCAAATTCTTGAGAAAAGGAGAAAAGAAACTCAAGCGGTTACAGAGACGACTTTCTAAAAAACAGAAAGGGTCTAATAACCGTAAAAAAGCAAGACAGCGATTAGCTAAATTTCATCTTAAAATAAGTCGGCAACGAAAAGAGTTCAGCAAACGAGTTGCATACTCCGTCATCCACTCTAACGATGTGGTAGCCTACGAAGATTTAAGAATTAAAAATTTAGTAAAGAATCACTGTCTAGCTAAGTCGATTAATGATGCAGCTTGGTATCAATTTAGGGTTTGGTTAGAGTATTTTGGGAGAAAGTATGGAAAAGCAACAATTGCTGTTCCCCCTCAATACACCAGTCAAAATTGTTCAAGTTGCGGAAAAACAGTCAAAAAATCCCTATCAACTCGAACCCATATTTGTAGTTGTGGATGTCAGTTGGACAGGGATGAGAATGCTGCTCGGAACATTTTAAGAATTGGATTAAGTACCGCAGGACATACGGGAACTTTCGGTCTAGAACCGATAAGCGCTTTGGGAGAATTGACCTCTACTTTAATAGAATCCGTTCTATCAGGGCAAGTCGATTCGCTGAACAAAGAATCGAACGTCACATCGCTTGGCGATGTGACGGTGAGAGTGTCAACAACGTTGGCGATCGCTGAGTTTGATGCTCAGACACGATTTCAAGCTTTGGCAATGCAGGGCGATGTGGCACAGGGTTTAGAAGTTTTGGATCGCTTAGATGCCTTAAATCAGTAGAGAGTCTCGATTGACTGAAATTTTAAAGAATTTGAAGACTTCACAGATTTGTTGAGCCAGCTATTAAGTTGCAACCGAAAAAAATAAATCAACCCATTGGCTGATTTACAAATTAGAACAACATGACCGAAAGTTAGATCCTTTTTCCTTTTAAAAGCCAATAGACTAAACAGGAGACGAACTAACTTTTATCAGTTCAACACAGAACTTGGGTCAATGATTGGTAAACAAATCATCGGTAAAAACTTCACCAAACTGCTCAATTACCTCTTTTCTAAAGAAGGTGCTTCTTTAATTGGAAGCAATATGATGGGAAAAACACCGCAGGAATTAGCTGTGGAGTTTCGCTCTTTTCTTTATTTGAACAATCGAGTGCAAAAACCCGTTTATCATGCTGCTTTAAGTGTTCCCCAGAGTGAAGCTTTATCCGATGCTCAATGGCTTGATATTGGTTTAGATTACCTTAAAGGAATGGGATTTGATCAAAATCAATTTGCAATCTTTCGCCATACAGATTGTGATCATGATCATATTCATATTGCCGCAAGTCGGATTAAATTAAATAGTAAAGGAACTTGCGTCTCGGATAGTTGGAACTATCGACGCAGCGAGAAATTAATTGAACAATTAGAAGAAAAATATGGGTTAACACCCACTGTCCGCAGTTGGGAAAAAGAACGTCGTTCTCCCACCACAGGCGAATGTAGACAATTAGCTAGAACTGGAGAAACTAGCATACGCGAACAACTACAAACCGTTCTTGATCAAGCTACAATTGATCAACCTGAAATGATGGTTTTGGTTGACCGACTGACACAGCAAGGAATTAGCGTTAGAATTAAACCAACACCTACAAAAGAATTAGGAATTAGTTATAAGTTGGGTGATGTTGCTTTTAGTGGCACTCATTTAGGGAAAGCTTACACCTTCAAAGGACTTCAAAAATATCGAGGAGTTAGCTATTATTCTAATTTAGATTCAGAAGAAATTGAAGAACTTTTTAGGGGTTCTGATAATAGCCAAGATTCTCAATATGTTGACTTAAAAGATACCGGTTTTAATGACTTATTTAATCCAAAAACTAATCCAGATAATTTAGCTCTATCCAATTGGACTGATGAGAATCCAGTTAATCAAGCTGTAGAGTATCTCGACAATAATAACTTTAACTTAATAAAATCAGACTCTATCGATGATCCTTCAATTCAACCTCCTGAAACAATTCAACCTCCTGAAATAATTCAACCTAATGAAACTTTAGAAAATCAGCAGCAGAATTTAACATCATCTTGGCAACTTTTACGAGAAAGATTCATAGAAAATACCAGTTTACCTTCTGAATTGATAGATTTGTTACACCACAAGGGATGGATTAATGCAGATGAACACAACCGTGCTGTATTTACCCTCCGCACATTGGCTGGAGAGGACACGGGAACTTGTACTTTAGAGTCTAATGGAAAATTTTCCATTAACTCTGATGTGAAAATGCCGTTGGCCAAGACTGAGGATGACGAAACAGGCATTTTCTGGATAGCGACTCAACATAATATTGAACGAGTTATTATTACCAGTGATCCGATAGAAACCTTATCAGCGATCGCTTTAAACCCTGATTTTAATATTAGACCAACGCTATACTTAAGCCTGGATGGTATATCTTCATTACCCACAGATTTTTTAATAGATATTCCCACTATAGTCATTGGCTTGAAAGGGGATAAATTTGGAGAAAAACTCTCTCAAGAAATTATTGAGGCTTTACCCCAAGCTCAACGAATTAATCCAGGTATTGAAGGCTGGAACCAAATTTTAATCAATTCAGACCAAGAAATAGAAAAATTATTACCTGAAATCGATCAAACTCAGAATCTAGTACAGCAAGAATTAGAGCAATGGACTCAAGGTATTAACTTAAACTAATAAAATATAAACTATTTTGAATTTTAATAAAGTTTTTCTATTTTAGGATTATTTTTTTATTTTAAACTGAGTTTAGAATAAAGGGATATCTCAGAGGAGATAATCAAAAATCTTCTTTTAGATAGAGTACATTAAAAACATATTTTTATCTAAAAATATTATTGTAAAACCTTAAAAAATAGCAAAAGTTCTCATTGATGCCAGAAATTGTGTCCGCTTTCAAAGATTTATAGTATATTGGTAAAAAGAATTCACTATTTGTCAAAGCTTATGGCCAGTTCTACTAGGGTTTCATCTGAACTTAATGTCATTCTTGACCTATTCAAGGCATCAACCGGGAAGTCTAACTCACGACCGTTCGGTAGTTGTATGGTCAATCGGCTGGGTCGATTCTGTGATCAAAACAAAACCGTGTAACTGCTACAACAACTACACGGCCAGTTTTTAACTATTTTCAGAAAAAAACCCAACCTAAAACCTAATCTCTAACAAGCTGTATTAGTTTTGTAGGCTTTTCCAGCAAGTTAACCGAAGGCAAAGGTTTGGGACGTTCATCACCCAAGAAGGGTGCATTAAAAAACCTTAATTATGATTATATACCCTAACACCCCTCAACCGCAACAAAACTCCACAAAAAATTATCCCTGTCCAATTCATCAACGGGATAAAGCACTCATCTCCCTCAATACAACAACCGGAGGTGAAGGCTAATGGCTAAAGGTTATTACGTCAATCGCCTTAATCCCTGTCCCGTCTGTGGAAAAGATCACGGATGCCAGATTTTGTCCGATGTCGCTGTCCTCTGTCTGCGAACCGATAAAAATAATGTTCCCTCTGGCTGGGTTTGGAAAAAGGAACTCAAAGGCGGCATGGGTTCCCTGGTCGTCGCTTCTACCTCCCAAACCGAACAAGAGCGCCAACAACAACGAGAACAATGGAAACAGCAACGAGAAGAACGGAAACAACAGAAGAGAAAGCGCCAAGCAACCGCTTTAACCGATGAACAACGAGACAAAGAAGCTCGAAAACTCCTCAAACAACTGGGATTAAGTACCCGTCACCGTCAATCTTTACTCAATCGCGGGTTAACAGATGCGGATATTGAAGCAATTGGCTTTAAATCGGTCGAACGCTATCAACATTTAATGATTCCTGTTAATCCTAATTTTCCAGGTATCAGTGTCGATGGACTAACCTTACAAATTAAAAATGATGGATTTCTCATTCCTTTATTCAGTTTTAGTGGATTAATTATTGGGTTTCAACTCGCATCTGATAATCGGGAGGAGGGGAAATATAAGCACCTGATTCAGCCTCACCTAAAAAACGGAGAACTGCCGTTACAATTCTATCCAAGCTGTTCCCAAAATTTAGACATTATTGAAGGAACTCTAAAACCCTTAATTGCTTCACAGCGACATCACTTAACCGTAGTCGGTGCGGGGGGAGTAAATTGGCATCATTCCCCTGAACAATTGAAAACCATTTTTGAAGAAATTCAGCCAGACAAAATCATCTTAAATCCTGATACTGCTTCTCTCCTCAATCCCCAAGTTTTGAGGCAATATCGAGAACTTAATCAGTTTATCAAACGATTAGGATATACCCTTGAAATTAGAGATTGGGGTCAAGGAAACCAACCTAAATCTCAAGGGTTAGATATTGATGAAATTGATATTCACACCTTTAATCAAGCTACCCTTGTTTCCTTTGAAACTTGGGCCGGAATTCCCGAACCTGATTCTCATTCTTTAACTCTTTCTCAAACAGAATGGTTTGAACAGTTCAAGCTTCCACAACTGCAACAGGAATTATCTCAAACCCTAAAACAGTTTTATAGCCACCATCTCCGTAAGCGTAAAAAACATAATCAAACTACAGAATTTGCAGCTAGTTCAATTCTAAAAGCTACCCCCACTCCAACTCCTCCATCAACGGCAATTGTTCTTTGGAAACCTCAGCTTCTAACTTCTGTACCTTATATCCCAGGACAACTCCCAATGGTTGAGGAATGGCAACAATTAGGACATCCTCAATTTATTATTCAACAAGGAGAACGATTAACTTTTTATCAAGAAGCCTATGAAAGAGGATATAAGTATCTTAAAGATTCAACTCCTGCTGGACATGGTAAGTCTCACGATGCTGGATTAATTAACTTAGAAACCTTTGGAATTGAACCTCATCAAACTGAGAATAAAACTCGCATTTTCTACTTATCTCCTGACCATCGAAACCCCACCAATGCCACCATTGAAGCCAATTATATTGACCTCGAATCGCGCCATAATGGTTTAGTTTATGATTTCAGTCGCCGTACTCCATTAGGCAAGCCTTACATCATTCGAGCTACAAGTTTAGATCAAAAAAATGGAGCCGTTAATATTCCTTCTAATTGCCCTGAAAATGACACGTTTTTAACGGTTTCTGAACTTGGATTACCTGTTTTTGGGGGGAAAGATTCACCGATTTGCCAATCTTGCCCACTACTCAGTCAGGGCTGTCCTTTTCTACTCAATCGTAGGGATACTTTAAGCTATGAACCTTTAATTCGAGCCGATATTAATTCGATTCCGACTCCTTCAAAAGATGATATTTTAATTATTGAAGAATCCGATAAAAATATCAAGAACGCTCATCAAATTACTATTAAAGTTGATGAGATTATCAAAACAGCAGCTAAATTGCAACTTCGAGAAGATGAACGCATTTTCAAGGCATTACGCCCCCTTTTAATAGCAGTTTATCAAGCGTTAGAAGAAGTTGATCAAGAAAAATATAAATGGGGTATTTATCATCATCAAGTGATGGAATTAATGCCATCTATTGATGAGCTAAACCAAACAATCTGGGAACTTTATGCAGATGATTGGTTGAAAGCAGATAATGTTTGGGGTACTCCCATCTGGGATTATGAAATCATTGATGGTGAAGTTACTGCAATTAAAATTAGCGGAACAAATTGGATTGCACCTTCTCTCAATGATTTGAAGAAAGAATGTTATAAAATGTTTGAAAATTATGAAAAATACCTTAATTCTCTGGAAACCCCTCAACAAAAACAAGCAGCAATTAAAGCAAATATTATTCCAGCTTGGTTGCCTATTTTAATTGATTGTATAACGGGAAATAAAAGAATTAATTTAAGGATTAATAATGGTAAATTAATGATAACTAAATTGGCTAAACGCCATCGCAATATTATTAAAAATGCAGGTTTTTCGATTGCGTTAGATGCGACTCAATCTAAAGAAGATTACGCCTTCAGTTTAGGGATTAATCCGAATGAAATTTTAGAAGTAAGAGAAGTTCAACGTTGCACACCCAACTTACATATTCATCTAATTAAAGGCTTAGGAAATTGCGGGAAGCAGCGACGAGAAACCCAACAGCGACGGATCAGAATTGGTATTGAAGCGATCGCAAAAATTCACAAAGAACAAGGTCACAATATCGGATTAATTGACCATAAATCCGCCATCGAGCATTATCAAGACTTAGTGGATGATTTGAAATTGGGGTACTGGCATCGGGATACCAGGGGTTCAAACCAGTTCCTCAATACTCAAAGCCTGATTAGTATTGGTAGACCTGTCCCTAATTTAGGGGGAATTGGGGCTGAATATCACATTTTAGGAGGATGGGTTAACTGTCCTGAAAAATTAATCGGGCAATATGGCAAATGGGTCAACCGCAAAATCACCTCAGAACTTATTCAAGACGTTAGCCGACTTCGCGCCCACCTGCGCCCCAAGGAACAGCTTCACAGTTACTTAGTTGCAGACTTCGATAACCATACCATCAGTCAAATTCGGTTAGCCTTCCCCGGCGCAACCGTCACCGTTGAGAAGATTGATGATTATGCCCCTCAAGCGGCTTCTAAAGGTGCTCAAACCGAACGGTGGATTATTGAAGCGCTCTGGCATTCCATTCAAAGCGGCACCGTCGCCACTATCGACGAAATCGCCTCCTTACTCGGAATTACTAAAAGTGGGATCACCAAGAATCTGAAAGACCGATTGGGTATAGGATTCAGGCTCCTGAAAAAAAGTTTACTTCTGTTATTAGAAGGTATTAATAGCAAAAGTCAACTTTCTGATCTGCCCGATGATGCCCGATGGATTGCTGAAACTTATCTCCCCCTCGTTGTCCAATCTCTCGAAAGTGGAGAAATTACACCATCGGATGTGGTTGTTGAAGTTGTCACTTGGGCGCAAAGTTATGGCCGAAGGACATTCCGGCGTATTTTAGCGATGGCTTCTGTCCCAACCCTTTGTAAGTTATTGGGTGCTGTGATGTGTCTGTTGCCCAATCCCATCAAAACTGAAATTCAGAACTATCTTTACAGTCACGCCTTTATAGAAACGCGGCTAGGTGAAGCTATACCGTAAGGTTTGTGCCGCGTCTGTATTCAGTTACTAAACACTATTAATTGTTGACTGTAAAAAATGGGTTTTGACCTAGGCAGCAAACGCTGCATAAGATTAAGAATTTGCCGATTCAATTGATTGATTTTTCAACTAATACAAGGTTTTAATATGAGTGAATCAAAACGAAAAAGCTGTATTAAATTTTTACAGACTATCGGGTTTAATCTGGGTTCTAAAATTTGGATTCGAGCTTCATGGAATTATCCAGATATTCTTGCACCCTATCGTTGGAAAACTTATCTACGAGGAGACAGAAAATTTTATTGCCAATATATTTTCTGTGGTGAGGTCACTAATTTTGGATTCAGTTTAACTCGATGCTGTTACGGTGGAAGAGATCAAAAAGGAAATACAATCTGGCAACCCACAACTAAAATTTATGAAGATGGATTTAAACTAGCACAAAATTTGTCTAAAATTGGAGCTACAGTTTGTTTTTACCCAAATCAACCCACCGTTGGGATTAGTAATGCTCATGTCATTAACTGTCACTCCATTTTTTATGAGATTGATAATTTATCAGTTTTTTATCAACAACAAGCCATTGAAAATCTTAAGCAAAAAACGGGTTTAACTCCCTCAGCAGTCGTCTACACAGGCGGAAAATCGCTCCATGTTTATTTTAGAGCGAGTGAACCTTTAACTCCGAAACAATGGTTACTATTAAACCGCAAATTAACGATTATTCAAGCTTCAGATCCAGCAATTTGTAATTTAGCACGAGCAATGAGATTACCCGGATTATATCGCTGTAAAGTGGTTAATGGAACGTTAAGTTCTCCAGTTCCTATTACGCTTGAGCAATGTTTGGGTACTCAATATAGCCCTAAGTTAATCAATAAGTTGCTAAATTCTACTGGTTTATTCCCTTACGGTTTAGAAGAACCACGATGGCGAAAATGGGTTCAATTCTTCCACAAGCAGCAAGCAGGAGATCCGGTAAATCCAGAGGAGGTGCTTAAGAATAAAATTGAGAATAAATCAGTTATTGATTCTAGGGTTAATAGATGCAAATACACCCGCATAAAAGCTTCTTATAAAAGCATAAGTAAAACTCCAAAACTTCTAAAATTAGGCACTCAATTATCAATTCCTCTCTTGATCTGTTTAACTCAAGATGATCGAACTCTGATCACCCAAGGCGGTTATCTAGGAAATCGTAATAATTGGGGTTATAAATTAGCTAGAAACTTGCTGGGAACTGCTAGTTTATTAGATGAACAAGGAAAAAATTATTTCCCGACTCCTTACAAATTGTTTAAGCAGTATAGCAATCGTTGTAATCCTTCGGTTGATGATAACGAACGAGAGAGAATTTGGAAAAGTGCCTGTTCTAAACCCGCTTATTCTAGTCGTAATTATTATTCGATTTTGGGCAGTATTAAGCAATGGTTAGCTTTATGAAACAGAGCAAGATGGGGGTTTTAGTTTTCTTGCTGCTAACGCAGCTACAGAAGTGCTTTTAACACCAATCTTTAAATCCCATGAATCTGCATTTACCCCTTCATCATTTATTAGGATTAAGCAAAATTAATAGTCGCCTGCTCAAAAAACTGGGGATTAACACTATTTTTGACTTGTTGTTTTACTTTCCTCGTGATTATATCAAGTACCAACGAGTCAAAATATCAGAGTTAAAAATTGGCGATTCTGTTACCGTCGTTGGTAAAATAAAGAAACACGAAATTATCAGTCCGCCCAAAAATCCTCGCTTAACCATTCAGACCCTTATTGTTAGGGATAAAACGGGTAACATTGCCTGTAAACGTTTTTTTAACCATCCCTATTATCAATCTCAACAGTGGAGAAACGAGCAAAACTTAATTTATATTCATCAAAGCATTATTGCTGTATCAGGAGTTGTTAAAGCGGATTGTTATTACGGCAAAGTTTTAACTTCTCCTGAAATTCGATTAATTGACCTTGATGAAGCCAGAGATACGAAAAACTCAATTATCCCGATTTATCCATTAACAAAAGGGGTCAGTCATGAAATTATTCAAGATGCGGTATCCTCAGCTTTAGAAGCTGTCCAACAACTCATTGACCCTTTACCTCCAAATCTCCGACAGAAACCGGGTTTAATGGAATTGCAACAGGCGATCGCTTTCATTCACCAACCCCCTAATGAACCTCAACTCGAAGCGGCCCGTCGTCGCCTAACATTTGATGAGTTTTTCTATCTCCAACTTTCCTTCCTTCTGCGCCGCCATCGATGGTTGGCAAATTCGGCTGTAACTGAGATTACTCCTACTGGCCTACTACTCAAACAGTTTTACTCCCTACTTCCCTTTCCCCTCACCCAAGCTCAACGTCGGGTTATCAATGAGATTCTCAACGATATGACTTCCAAAACCCCGATGAATCGATTGGTACAAGGGGATGTGGGTTCAGGAAAAACCGTTGTTGCGGTTGCTGCGATTCTAGTTGCGATTCAGTCTGGCTATCAAACCGCATTAATGGCTCCTACAGAAGTGCTTGCTGAACAACACTATAGGAAAATTGTCACCTGGTTTGAACCCTTGGGTGTTTCTGTGCAATTGCTGACAGGTTCTGCTAAAGTTGCCAAGCGCAGAGAAATCCACGCTCAACTGGAGACAGGCGAACTTTCTTTATTAGTGGGAACTCACGCCTTGTTACAAGAGAAAGTGAACTTCAACAAACTCGGTTTGGTCGTCATCGATGAACAACATCGATTTGGAGTACAGCAGCGACAAGATTTACTGAACAAAGGCAATAAACCTCACGTCCTGACAATGACTGCTACTCCGATTCCTCGTACTTTAGCACTAACGTTGCACGGCGATTTAGATGTCAGCCAGATTGACGAATTACCTCCTGGGCGACAGAAAATCCAAACCAAAGTGATTAACCAAGGTACTCCCGCTTATAATTTGATCCGTCATCAGGTACTTCAAGGTCGCCAAGCCTACATCATTCTGCCTCTGGTAGAAGAATCAGACAAACTAGATTTAAGAGCGGCTGTTGCAGAATATCAGCGACTATCAACCCAAATATTCCCTGAATTTAGGGTTGGATTACTGCACGGTCGCATGACATCCGCCGAGAAAGATGAAGCTCTCAGGGCATTTAGTGACAACACAACCCAAATTTTGGTTTCTACTACGGTTGTGGAAGTTGGGGTAGATGTTCCCAATGCTACCGTTATCTTAATCGACCATGCCGAGTGCTTTGGTTTAGCTCAACTGCACCAGTTAAGAGGTCGTGTGGGTCGAGGTTCCCATTGTTCCTATTGTTTGTTGCTCAATACCAGCCAAACCGCACAAGCCAAAGCGCGGCTTCAAGTCTTAGAAAAATCCAGTGATGGGTTCTTCATCTCAGAGATGGATTTGCGACTGCGGGGGCCAGGTGTTGTGATGGGCTATCGCCAGTCAGGAATTTCAGAATTTGCACTAGCTAATATACTGGATGATGAAGACTTACTGAATTTAGCCCGTGAAATGGCAATAGCAATTGTCAAAAGCAACCCAAATTTAGAACAGTATCCCTTAATTGTTGCAGAACTCAAACGACGAAGACTGACAATTTGGGATTGTACCCTTAATTAATCAGTTAACAGCTATCAGTTTCAATTATTGCGGTATTGAACTGATACCTGATAACTGATAATTTTCTATAGGAGTTTTACAATGACTTATACCCTAGAGACACTTTTAACGTTTGAAACATTTCTAGCTCAATATGGTGATAATCCCCGCTATGAACTCGCTGACGGAGAATTAGTTGAAATGGAACCAACCGGCCCCCACGAGACTGTCAGTGGTAAACTTGCCACTCAAATCGGTATTGCTATTACAACAGAAAAACTCCCTTGGTTTATTCCCCGAACTTGTTTAATTCGTCCTTTTACCGATGTCGCAACTGCCCGTCGTCCTGATATTGTGGTTTTAGATGAAACAGCGCTTTCTAGTGAACCCTTATGGGAAAGAGAACCTGTTATTACCCTAGGACGTTCTATTAAATTAGTGGTAGAAGTTGTGAGTACAAACTGGGAAACAGATTACGCCCGAAAAGTTGAAGAATATGCTCTTTTTGGAATTCCTGAATATTGGATTGTAGATTATCGGGGTTTAGGGGGTGTCGCTTTTATTGGTAAACCCAAACAACCAACTGTTACGGTTTGTCAACTAATTGATGAAGATTACACCCAGCAACAATTTCGTCTCGGTGAACCGATTATTTCTCCTCTGTTCAAAAGTTTGCAACTTCGCTTAGATGATGTTCTTCCTCGTTTTAATTAAATAAAATTCCATACTACAATAGGAAATTATTTTTTAAGTAAGATTGACGAAATTTAGTCTTAGCCATATAAACAGCTTCTTTATTTTTCCATTGTTTATGAGGGAGTAAATCTTTGATATTTTGTAGTTTAATTAAACCGCTATCATCACCTGTAATTTGAAAAATAACTTGAGCGATCGCTTTACAACACCCCTCTGGATATTTAACAACCTGATACTCAGAAAACCGAATCACAGCCCAATTTCGTTCTAAAAAAAATCGATTGCGTTGCTGATCTTTATTTTGATCTACGCAATGATGAGGCTTTCCTGTTTTTCCATCATAAGGTTCATCAATTTCAATATCTATTGCTAAACCTGTTTGTTGATGAATTAGAATAAAATCAGCCGTGTAACAGAAAGAGGTATTAGGTATAGGAAACTCAACACCCATGCAAAAGTCATAAACGCCAGAGAAATAACGACATAAGTAAATAAAAAATTGCTTTTCACTGACTCCTTGCTGTACTCCTGTATTCCCTTGATTAGATGGAGGCTGAACAATCTTACTCAATAAAAATAAAAGCTTATTAGAACGATCTTCTAACAAATTATTATATTGTTCCATTTTCTGATTTTTGCATTGCTGTAATGAATTACTTTTGAATTTAGATATTTGTTGTTGAGTTTTAGTAAGTTTATTCTGATAGTGTTTGCCCAATTTAAAATTAATAAATTGCAGGTAAAAACAAGCTGCTACTGCACTTAATGACGCACATATCAGCGATAACCAAAAAGCTAGAATGCTCATGCTGAATAGTTGATTAACTAACATGACTATTACAACACTCACGACCCAAATTACAATAACCCCATATAAACAAGAACTAGGATAAATATATTCTTTTGAGGACAATTTCATTTCAGAAGAAAATTCTGCCACTGAATTAGGACTGCTATTCAATACGGGTATTGGGTTATTAATGCAGAAATAACGAATTGAATCAGGAATTAGAATAACCGGATAAAAACCTGTGGCTGAATTCATAATATTAAGAATTATTAAACTTAATAAAAGTTATAAGCTTTATAGTTGAATCAGTTTCTACCTTATAACTTATTAGCCCATAACTTGATCATCCTTAAGAATTAAATAAAACTCTACTTCCTGTTGATTTTAATAAATGATTAATGGGCTAACGCCCAAGCCCAGAGGTGAAAATAACATTTTCTGAGTTATTAATTATGTTTACCAATCCAACCCATAGTACCCAAAGAACAACCCCAGATCCTTTGAAATCTACGCGAGAGAAACTAGCCCGAAAAATTAAAACCGCATTGAAGACAACAAGCCCAGAAGAAACACTTCAAATTTGGATGTTAATCAAACAGCAAGAACTTAAGAGAACAACTCCTGGGTTATCTCAACAGCAAATAGAAAGCGTTTTGCAATCTTTAATTTTAGAGTTAGGCTATGATGTCATCGCCATTCCAAGTCTACCATTGGCTGCTTCCCTAACATCAGAAATACCCATCGATACAACAAACTCCCATCCCTTAGAATCGGATGAAGAACAGGAGGATAATCAAACGGATTTGGATAACTCTGATCTTGAGGATGATGAAGAGAGTTACTCAGAAGTTTATAGAGAAAAAACTTCCTCTCGGAAACAACGAGTTCCTGCTTTGAAAAAAGTTGAGTCCTTAAGGGCTTCTAACCGAAATGGAAAACACTCCTAATAGCCCCAAAATCGATGAGGTTCCAAATTATCCTGGTGTTGTAATCACTAATTTCTGTGATGATTCATTCGCTTTGGAACCTTTTTTAGAAAGTTGTGAAGCTGATAATCATGAACTCACACCAGGAACTTTAGCGATTTTTGTCCAATTTGAAACGTTTGATGAGTATTTTCATTGTTGTGGAAAGTGGTAATTTATGTACTTAGCTAAAAATTTGTTAGCCCGATATTCAATCCAAGCGGTTGAACTGTGGACTCAATTGGAAATGGCTGAAACTCCTGAACAAGAGGAGGCGATTGTTAAAGCAATTTGGGACAATCAAACAGACCAAGAAACGACTGTTGATACTCACGCTGAATTAGCTGATCAATTAGATGCTGAAATTTGTGCAATTAAAGCTCGTTTAAAACATTTAGTTACACTGCATAATCAGGCAATTGAACGACTAGAACGGTGGCGTAGTAACCTTGATAAAACCTTACTCTATATTCACCAAATGGGGGTTATTTCTACTAATGTTGTTGGGCGATCGCGTCACATCCAACTAAAAGAAAATCCCCCAAGTTGTGAAGTTTTAATCGATCCTTCTGACTTACCCAGCGAGTATCGCACAGAAAAGCTTGTTGTTGCGCCCAACAAACGTAAAATCATTGAAGACTGGAAACAAGGTATTCCTGTTGATGGCACTCGTATTGAACGGAAACTTAGAGTAGAATACGCCCTAGTTCCGTCTAATCTAACTGGTACAATTGAAGTTATTTCTAATCGTAGCAGTTCCTCAACTACTCAGAATTTTGATTCAATGTCAATACCCAAAACCAAGCGAAAGGGAAAGACATTTTCTAAAAAAAATACTGAGAAGTTTAATCAGGGAATAAAAGCATAATGGTTTGATTTAAACTCTTACGATATCAAAAATGATTGTGCTTCACTAACAACAGATAGCTTTTATAATCATAGAGCTATCTGTTATTTTTTTATGTTCTATCTTTCCTCTAAAGAGGGGCTAACGCCCATCAATAGGGTGATAATTAACCAATAAGCACAAAAATGAAATGGTTAAGCCCACAACGTGCCGTTGCTTCTGCTAATTTATCAGTAACGAGTGAGGAGCTAATTGAATATACTCTTCAATCAGAAGAGGAAGAAACAATAGAAGAAAGATTTCAAAAAGTTGGCTTGTTATTTGATCGCGAACGTTGGCAAGCTAACAAACCTTATTTAGCTCTACTTTCTCCAGATAATATCCAAAATGAAGTGGCTATAAAATCTTCTAATTCTGCTACTGATTCAGATTTAATTAATGATGAAACTTTAGCAGAAGAAGATGAAGAAAATACTGTAACTGAACCAGAAGAACCTTACAATTTTGAACAATGTACTATCGAACTCCATCTAACATTTAAACCTGATGATGGTCATCCAGACGAGCGGATTGTGATTATTTCAGCCAGCAGTCACGGCGATTTTCCAATGGGTGAAAAAATTAGAGCGTCATCCTTGGGAGAATTACCCCCTCCTGTTCAAACATTATTTAAGGAACTTGTTGCTGATTTTCCAAATCGCCAAGCGCGACGACAAATGGCTAATATTCGCAACCCAAAGAAAGCAACTTCTAATCCCAATCAACCTAAAAATGAAACCAGTAAAATGGTTAAATCAGAAACTTCTACCCAACCCAAAGCTACTGGAACTCAACTAAGTTTATTTTAAATTTGAACCCCTTACCTAACTTTAGGAGAACCCAATGACTTCAAAAAAGAAAGTGCTAATTTCATTTGAAGGACAACAGCATCCTGTTGATGAAGAAATAGCCAATGATGATCAAGAACTTCGTAAATTGTTAACAACTTACTACCCTGATTGTGCTAATGCAGACATTATCAGAAAGCCAGGAGAACTGATTACAATTGCTAAACAAAATGGATCTAAAGGATGAAAATAATCATGAAAATTAGTCCCCTAGAATTCCTGATTAATGCTCCCGAAGAAGTAAATCCAGCCCTTTCTATGTGCCGAAAGCTCCAACGATTAGAGCTTGTTGGAGAACTTGATAGTACCACAATGAAAGAAATGGTAAAAACGATTGAGTTAGCAATTTCCCAAGCAACAGATGATATAAAAGCAGTTGAACAAACGAAAGAACGGTTGTTTAATAGTCCCTCTGTTGCTACAGCTATTCCAACAGGGTTTTAATATGGCTATAATTTGGAATGCTAAATTTGCTCTGCAACTATTACACCAATGCCAACCTATCATCGATATTGAATCAGCCATTGACTATTTATGGTCTAAACTGAACACCTATCAGCTTCTAAATCTTTACCAAGAATTGTTTCCTATTGAATGGGAAAAAAGCCAATCTGAAATTTACTCTGAAAATAACAGTCATAGTCCAAAAGAGTTGGAGTTTATTTCATTGGTGAACGAACATTTATTCCCCATAGATGACCTAATAATAGAGACTGCTTATGAAGAACGGCTGTATCAAATTCCGGTCTCTCCTAAAGGAATAGATTGGCAAGATGAAGAAGAAGGAATTGAAGCTTTGCGAACAGGGTGGCAACTCCTTCTCCCCCTCTCAAAGTCAGGTCGATGGTGGTTGGAAACTGTTGAAGGTACTCAAGGAGAAGCTTGGTACAAATGCACATTTGGATATAGCTTAAAGGACATTACTCATCCTGAAAAAATTAACCTGAACCTTCTCAAAAAATTAGCTTTTCGGGCGACATCTCCTATTAATGCTTTTCCCATTGCATTAGCACTCCTTGACTTAGAAACCGATAATATTTGGTTAGATCAGATTGCTTGTTCTGAAAGTTATTGGAGTCGTAATATTGAATTAAGACCTTGGAAGCTTGAAGAAGTTAAATTTCTCACTCATCAATGGAATCAAGCCACTCAACTCCTCAATCAAGCTTACGAATTAATTGAATGGATTGAAGCTGACCCAAACACTAATTTTTCACACCTTTTAGCATTATGGAATCTGACATTGGATCTGAAATAATTCAGGAAATTCTGACAGTTGCCCCTCGGCAATTATCTGCGATTCAAGCTGAACTTCTTTTTCTGGAGGGTGAGACTTACATTTTCCATTATCAATCCGAAAATGGTTCTAAGTACAAATGTTTGTCTCCTACAACGCTGAGAACTGCTTTTGCAAATACACCCATTGATTCGGGTTGGATGAACCCAGAATTAGGAATAGTACGTTGGGGAACAGGTAGTCGTGGAGAATGGACAATTAAATTCATTTCCCCACAAAAACATGAAATTAATGTAAAGGAATCAAAGTTATTCATTCCTTTACCTGCATTGGTGTTTTTAGGTTTAAAATTAGATTACTGGATTTGGGCGATTAAAGGCTCAAAATTTAACCCAGATGCAGAAGCTTTTCATGTTCCGTTACCTAACGTTTATTCACAGTCTTATCAATCCTGTGGACGCATCTGTTGGGGAGATCATAAACCGCCTATCGCTTCGCCGAATACCATTACAAATGCTTGGGAATTATTCATCTCAAGTTCCTTTAATGAGCATTTAAGTAATGGTAAATCTAAGGCGAAACCCAATGATGTTCGTCAGCAACTTGAAAAAGCCGTTAACCGTTCATCTTATCCGGTTAAAGATTTAATCAGTACCCACCAAACCATTGCAAAATTAGTCTCAACAATAATTAATGATTGAATTAGCGAGTTTTATTATGGATTTTACAGACGAAAAAAGGTTCGATTTGTAAATTTTTCTAGAATTCTGTTGTACCGCTTTTGTTTGATAAACCGATGGAATTGTAAATTAAGATAGGAGATTTAGCTAATGTTTAATTATGATTATTTAGAAGCTTCACCGCTAATTATCAGACAAACTGATTCAATTGATTTTTGGCTAATTGGAGCCGGAGGAACGGGTTCTTGGCTATCGTACCATATTGCGCGATTGGCGCGGAGTTTGGGTAAGTCAGGGAAGAAGGTGCAATTGGCGATCGCAGATCCCGATATAGTTGAAGAAGCCAACATCAGCAGGCAGGCGTTTTGTGACAAGGAAATCGGGCTACCCAAAGCCCAGGCTCTAGCGTTGAGATATGCGATCGCTTGGGGAGTGGACACGACGGCTTTCGTACAGGAATTTGACCCGAAGCTGATCCGAAGAGCTTACGACAAGCTGACCATCCTGGTCGGATGCGTGGACACGGCTGCCGGGAGAGCGGCTATTAACCAGGCGCTTGAGTTAAACCAATACTACAGCCGCTCTGAAATCCCCCGTGTGTGGTATTTAGATTGCGGAAATCATGTCACAGCCGGACAAATCTTGCTGGGCAGTTCTTTGGAAACTGACCCGGAGTTCTATCATTTTGGGGGACTCGGATGTGCGAGGTTGCCATCTCCGATGCTGCAAGCTCCTGACCTTTTGAAACCGAAACCAGAAGAGTTGACAAATAACTTATCTTGTGCTGAGATGGCAATGCTAAACTTGCAGAGCGAGAGCGTAAATGTTCGAGTGGCGGCTGAGGCAGCGGATTATCTGTACCGGATGGCTGCGGGTAATCTCAAGCGGTTTGCGACTTATTTTGATTTGGAGAGTGGGACGGGGCGATCGCTTTACATTACCCAGCAATCGGTATGGGCAGCGTTGAAATCTACAGCAAGTGAAACAACACCATGCTAACCTAATATTAAACTTCCAAAAAATGTAGCTTTAACAATTGAATCTACTATGAACAATATCACGATTCAAAACTTTGATGATGATCTGAAAAATCGCCTCCAAAAGCGAGCCGAATATTATGGGCGTTCTCTGGAAGAAGAAGCTAAAGAAATCCTCCGCGCTGTCTTGACAAAAAAAACTCTCGAACCCTTAAATCTTGTCTTGGCTATCGAGCGACGTTTTGCCCATTTTGGCGATTTTGAAATTCCGACTATCGCTAGAGAACTTTTACGCGAACCACCTAATTTTGAAGACTTATAATGATTGTACTTGATACGAATGTAGTGTCTGAATTGATGCACCCTAGAGGTTCATCAGTAGTTCGTCAATGGGTAGCAGCACAGCCCATAACGAATCTTTTTACTACAACTATGACTCAAGCTGAAATTCTTTATGGGATTGCTTTGCTACCTTCAGGAAAACGCCAAACTGAACTTAATCAAACGGCTCAATTGATGTTTGCTGAAGATTTTGCTGGACGTATTCTACCGTTTGATGAAACAGCAGCAATTGCTTTTGCTAGAATTGCTGCCGAAAGAAGACAACTGGGTAAACCAATATCCCAAGCTGATGCTCAAATAGCCAGTATTTGTTACACTCGCCAAGCTACTCTTGCGACTCGGAATGTTTCCGATTTTGAAGGGTGCGGTATTGCAATTGTTAATCCTTGGGAGTCTGAATAAACTATTATGATCTCATTTAAGGCGCGATCGCTTTACATTACCCAGCAATCGGTATGGGCAGCGTTGAAATCCACAGCAAGTAAAACAACACCATGCTAACCTGATATTAAGCTTCAAAAAAATGTAGCTTCAACAATTGAGTTTACTATGAGTTTAACGATTGATTTGCTAAACCGAATTACCCAAACACCTGGTCAGTGTGGTGGTCGTCCTTGTATTCGAGGGATGCGAATTCGAGTCACCGATATTTTAAAAATGTTGGCTGAAAATGTTAGTGTTACTGAAATTTTAGAAGATTTTCCTGATTTGGAATTAGCAGATATTCAAGCTTGTTTGATCTTTGCAGCACGGCGTACTGATTTCCCTAGACTGACAGCATAAAGATTTGGGTTGATGCTCAACTCCCACCCACACTGGCAAGTTGGCTAACAGAAACTTTTAGGTTAGAAGCGAGTGCCTTGCGAGATTTGGCGCTGAGGGATGCTCAAGATCTGGAAATTTTTGAAGCTG
Source organism: Planktothrix sp. FACHB-1365 (assembly GCF_014697575.1). GTDB lineage: Bacteria > Cyanobacteriota > Cyanobacteriia > Cyanobacteriales > Microcoleaceae > Planktothrix. The sequence goes on from NZ_JACJSC010000018.1 coordinate 109,528, forward strand.
CGCGCGCAGAAAATGCTGTGATTATGACGAAAGACAGTGACTTCATTGACTTGGTATGCCGTTTAGGAGTGCCTCCCCAAATTTTGTGGTTAACTTGTGGCAATGTCACTAACCGCAACTTGCGGCAATTGTTGACTGCTACTTTGCCTGATGCGTTAGAGCAATTGCGCTTAGGAGAAATGATAGTTGAAATTACTAACAGTCCTTAAATAATATGTCGGCTCATCTATTCTTTTAACTTTATAATGTAGTCCGTTGTAGCCAATTTATCATAGTTTCAATATTCACAGCGATTATTAGCTCGTTGAATCACCCATCGATGGAGAGAAGCAGTCATCTTTGTCATTAATAATTACTGGCTCACCCGTGTTGAACGTAACTGTAGCAATGATAAAAATTCCATCAATTCAACTAATCCCTCGGCTTCCTGTTGTTCTGCTTGAGATAGGGTGTAACCTTCATCCTGACGATCTAAGAGAAATTGCAAACGGGCTTGAACAGCGGGCGACAGTTGAAAGCGAGTCAGTTCCAGGGGAATTTCGACGATTTCGGGCATAAAACAGTTAGCCTTAGTCTGTAATTCTATGATTCTATTTTAGTCGTTTCAGGGGCGATCGCTCTACATTACTCAGAGATCGGTGTGTGGGATTAAAATCTATCCCCAGTGAAACAATAACACCATGCTATCCCTCTTCTATCAGCCCTGGATTTCAGTCAAAAATTAAGTATTGTAAATTTTTTTAACACTTAAAAAATTAAGTGTTATTGTGTTAATCAATTAAGTTTAAGGGCTAATAATCTGAGCTTAAACAAAAGATCTGTAAGAATTTTTTCTTACTTCCGCATTAATTGCAATCTAACAAAATAGGTAATTTTCATGAGCAACAACATTGAGGATCAAGAGGAATATAACATTATTGCCACTAAGTACAAGCAGTTTAAGGAAGCATTAGGAGAGGAGGAGGCAAAGGTGGCATTTGCCAGCGCATTCTTTACTGAAAGAGTTCAAGCATTGGCAAGAGACCTCCCTTCCATTGTTCAAGAGATTATTGACAAAATTGAGAGTGAAAGCAATCAATAATCTTGGTATTCCGTCTTCTATTACCCTACCTTTTTTTGGAGTAAACTTACATGAGTACAACAGAACTGCTTGAAAATTCAGTAGATGAACAAGTTGACGAAGAATGGTTACTGCGCTCAGTAGTAGATTTTGATTTTCGTAACGAGTTTTCCTCTATTGATTTCTCAACTCTACCAGCATCAGTCTTACCACAAGATATGTCATTTGCTGAGATTGTCAAGAATGCTAACCAAGCCGCATGTGTAGAAACTTGCATTTCTGGGTTCACTATTGTTTGTGATGGCAGATCGTATGAATGCAGGAGTACATGTATTACTGGCTGGACTATGAGATGTGATGGAACAAGTCTTTAGTCAATTTCTAATTGTATAAATTTAGGATTAGCTTGATGTGAAAGTTATAGCTATACAAGTGCTTCACACTGGAAAGAGTTCAGGTTGTATTGTTATGATGTCTGTAGAGCTTTTTGATTAAATTTTGTAAAGCCAGGCTAAAGAACGATACAACCTTTTTATCCTTTTACTTTTACTTTTTGTTCTTTAGATATATCTCTCTGTGGAATTTAAGTTGAGTATTTTCAGTATCGCTTTTCTACTAATTCATTACGATGAGGGATAAATAGTGCTAGACACAATTGCTATTACCGATATTGCTTGTCGTGCAAGTAATTTGTCAGAGCGTATAGCTCTTGTTAAGAAAATATCTATAGGAAGTGTTTCAAAGAGATACACGAATTCTATAACTTCCTTAGATAACTGGATGATAGATAAGTTGACTAGCAAACTAGCTGTGATGCAAATTCAGCAGCAAATTTTTCAGCCTTTATCAAGTAGTGTACCTACAGAACCAGAAATACAACAATTACTAACTGATTACAAGTTATGCGAACGTAATCTCGTCCATTTACCGGAAACAATTCAACAACTATTTATTGATATTCATCTCAGTTGGTTAAGTATATATAAGGATGCTTTAGAGACTATAAATTTACCCAAATCTGATTTTATTGACGCTGTTTGGTTTGAACCGAATGTTTATTATGGACGCTTCGCTAAAGTCTGCGAACCTTTCTTGCGGTTTCTTCAGAAAAGGCTTCAAGTTATTTGCAACCAGGTCACTAAAAATAGAGATAGTTTCAACATCCATTATGGTTTAATCACTGATATTCAGTTTGAATTAATAAATAGGTTTGAAATGAAGCTGGCTCGAGCAATCGAAGCGGATATTAACGTATATTGCTATAAAAACAAAATTTATAAATCGTCTCCTAAACATAAAGAAGAATATATTACTTATTTAGAAAGCAGTTTTACTAATGAAAGCAGTTATCATTCTTTCTATTGTAAGTTTCCCGTCTTAGCTCGCTGGCTAGCGGAAATTACTGGCTTTCTTATTAAAAATAGTGAAGAATTACTTCAAAGAGTAGTTCATGATTTAGATGAAATTAGTTCTGTATTTTTCGAGGGTATAGAGATTCAACAAGTTACATCCCTTAAACTTGGAAAATCAGATTTTCACACTAATGGGTGCAGTGTAGTTTTTGTTGAAATGGCTTTAAGTGATGTTAATCAAGTAAGGGAAAACAAGATACTGGTTTATAAACCTCGCTGTATTCAATCTGAAGCAGCGATGCAAGGTTTACTTAAAACTTTGACTGAAGCTGAGGTATCTAACTTCTCCACCTATCAGTTACTCTGTAAAGAGGGATATGGGTACGTAGAATATATACCTTTTGGTAAAAACCAAGTTGAGTCTGAGGAGCATATCAAGCAATTTTACAATCAGCTTGGTGGTTATCTGGCAATTTTTTATATCCTGGGTGGTAGTGATATGCACTTTGAGAATATCCTTGCTGCTAATAGCAATGCCTTTATCTGTGATTGTGAAACAGTTCTTGAGGCAATTCCCGAGGGTATGGAACAAGGAATTACCTTGTTTGATTCTGTGTTTAAAGCAGGTATGCTGGATTGGCCACAAGAAGAGTTAGCTAATATTAATGAGCGAGTTAGTTTAACAGGTTATAGTGGGGGGGAATCCTATAAAGTTCCCTTTGCTGTTCCTACAATCACCAACCGCTTGTCCCTAGCACTGGCAGTTGAGCAACAGGTTGGAGTTTTAGTTGATGTAGCTGCGACGAATCGATTGTTTCATGATGGACAGTTGGTAAAGCCACAAAAATATAAGCATAGTATCGTTGATGGGTTTAATTGTGTTTATCTTTGGTTCCAAAAAAATAAGGAACAAGTAATAAACATAATTAACAACTTGTTTGCAACATCATCTATACGGTTCGTTAATCGGGCAACACAAGTTTATGCTCATTTAATCAATGCATCTCAACATGCTAAGTGTCTTTCTGACCCATTAGAAGTAGATTTAATCTTCTACAGCCTAGTTAAGTACCCACGTTCTTGGGATGAGAGAGGACAGCTTGCTAAATTTGAGTTTGCGTCACTCTGGCAGTTAGATATTCCTATATTTACGGCAAGCGCAAATAGTCGATATCTCCTTTACAACTATCAATTACCTTTACCAAATTTGCTTGCAATTTCTCCCCTTGAAAATGCTGCTAAACGGATTCAACAATTATCTAACGATAATCAAACTCGGCAGAATCAGTATATCTATGCAAGTCTATCTACAAATGATGCTGATAGCGAATATTTTACTTCATCTGCCTTAGATTACGCCTATCAAATTGGTACACAATTATGTTCCCTACTTCAAGATCCCTCTTGTACTGCTCCATGGAAAACAATTGAATTTACCCCTACAGGCAAAAAAATAGCGGATGTTGATACCTCTCTGTATGGCGGTTCAGCTGGAATTTGCTTATTCTTGGCATACCTTAACTCAATTCGACCAGAAGAGAAGTTTCAGTCCGCAGCAGAACGGGCTCTTGCTCATGCCGTTATACAGCGCAATGACATAATGATTGGGGCATTCCAGGGATCTGCTGGATTGATTTATTTGCTAACGCATCTTGCCCATCTCTGGCATAAGCCAGAACTTCTTGAGCAAGCCTGTCAGTTAGCTACCGAACTGACACCTTTGATCGACCATGACCACTACTATGATGTGATTCATGGAGTTGCAGGGATTATTCCTGTTCTACTTGGACTAGCAAAATTTACATCGGGAAGGGGATTAGAACAAGCCAGGCTATGCGCTCAACATTTGCTGCAAAATGCAGTTCTACAGAATGAAACACTTTCATGGCCGTTCAACCCTGAACTTGCTAAAGCTAATTTGACTGGTTTTTCTCACGGAACGGCTGGTATTGGTTGGGCGTTGATTTCACTTGGTTGCCAAATAGATGAAGGTGACTATATCATAGCAGGACGAAAAGCGTTCGCTTATGAAGCGACTCAGTTTGATCCAAAAGAACGGAATTGGTATGACTTGCGAACTTCTGTAATGACAAAGGATGCACCAGGCCCTAAGTTTGCTTATTACTGGTGTAGTGGTTCAACAGGGATTGGCTTGAGCCGAATTGCTAGCTGGTATGCACTAGGTAAAACCGATGAAGTCCTCTATCAGGAAGCCCATACAGCTGTGAATGCTACGCTTAGAAGTTTACATAACTTAGATAATGACTCTTTATGTCATGGGAGAGCAGGTAGCACTGAACTCTTACTTCGGTATGCTAAACTCGCCGAACAGCCCTACTTACGAATGGAAGCAAAGATCCAAGCAACTGAGCAATGGAAGAACTATGAACGAACTCGTTGCTGGAATTGTGGTGCAGGTAGCGATGTAGTCCCTGGTCTGCTAATGGGTTTAGCTGGTATTGGTATGCATTTTTTGCGCCTTGCATATCCACATCAAATTCCATCTCCCCTAATGCTTGACGCACCTCTAATCTAGTTAGTAGGAGACCGCAATCATAATTACTCCAGACTGCAATCAGGATTTTTTTGAGGCAAAATTAAGGGTCTTGGCAACTTTTGGTGATCTGAACAAATGGCGAAGCTGCTTCTGCGGAGAGAAAATCATTAAGACTTACGCACTGTAAGGTTGTAGCAAGGCTTTGGGATGGCTTCTCTTCGTTCGCAATGACAGAAAACCGTAGTAATAAATGCTAAATGCGTAAGTCCTGGAGATTACGCTCCTTACAGGGCAGCTACCGCTGCCACATCGAACCAAACACCCAACCCCTTTGTTCTGTGTTTCCTACGCTTAAACCCTATCTAACGTGATGCCAACTCCACCAGCCCGGTATCCTCCTCTTAAAACAAAACCGGACTAGCGATCGCATCAACCTCAAGTCCCATTTCAACCCCCGCAAAAACACTACCAACGGTCAACACCTGACCCAGTTTAAACCTGTTAACGCTTAAATAGTTCCCGCCATATCTTTCCAACAATTCCAACTCTAACCCTTCAAATATTAGGAGAAATCAACTTATGGTCACTACAACTGTTACTGAAGAAGGACTCAAAATTCCTGTCTTTGATGCTGCCTATACGGATGCCAAAGGGCGCAATGTAGGACAGTTTTATAATAACCCAGAAATACTGCGCCACTCAATTCTGCAAGCAATGTTTGAGCCAGAGGGACTGAAATCCTTAATGATTGTCAAACTAGACAAATCCAATCCAGATCCTCGCCAACTCCGCCCCAGTATTCATGATCCAGAAGATAGCATCAAACGACGCATGATCTTTCAATCTGGAAATAGTTATTACTTTGGTGATGAAACCCTAGCTAAAAAGATAGGAGACTTATTCATAACCGAAAAAGATACCGCCTGTCGCTACGGTTCTCTTCTCGTTAGCACTTGTATGTCCGGTGTGTCAGAATGTGATACAAATTTACGAGTAAAAATTGTTGATTTCACCGACCCCCAATATGCACAATATCGAACTGGAGACTGTCACGGTGTTATCAGTTCTGAATTACTGAAAAGCATCGGAGGGGAGAAAAATCGAGCCAGTCAATTTCGTTTTGCTTGGCTACGGAGTTGGAATGCAGAAAATTCGGAATCCACACCTCAAGTGAGCTTTTTAGCAAAAGGAACCCTCCGTCCTGATGATCATTTACTTCACTCATTAGTTGATTCTGAAGGCAATCAACCCCAACTTATTTTAGATCGTTCCAGTATCAAAGGCATCAACAAAAAACAACTCAAAGACCTGATTCCTTGTGGCGATTATGAGTTACCGAAAGCCATCCTGGGTAATCGAAAAAACAGTCAAATTGGCATCACTCAAACAAGTTGGCAATCTACCGGAGTTTGGTTCGATGAAGAAGCTCAAAGACAAGACTTAGTACCCGCCGCTAAAGCCGAAGCTCAACGACTCGCAGCCTTGCAACGTGATCCAATGAAATTGCGCCAAGCGATGATTGAAGATCATGACCGACGTGAAGCTTTTCTAGCTCGTTTGAACGAAAGAAAACTTCAAGAACAACAAGATAAACTTCCTAGAAATTGTGATGATGAAATCACCGTTGATCATGAAGATAATTCTGAAGAGCAAAAGCGAGAAAGACAAGATATTCAGATGCTAAAAGCCGATAAATTAGGATTGATGATCGGAAGCCCTGAATTTACGAATATGGCTCAACGGTGGTTAGCCTCTAAATGGCGAAATCTAGCAACTAGAGGCGCTTTAACGATGACTTCAGCAATGGCTTTACCTGGCGAAGATTTACCCAGAGGGATTGTTTGTGCTAACCATCTCGAACAAGGAGACTGTATTCAAGGACGATTTCCCATTCTCAATAAAGATGGTCTGAGAAAATACCAAAATATTCATGCCAAAAACCTCGAAACTGTTCCTGAAGAAATTCGCACGGTTATGGCAAAAATTAAAGGGGTAATTTGGTTTAATCCTAAAGATTTAGAAAAATTCCATCAAGGGGATTTTGATGGAGATGAACCTTTTGGGATTGAATCGAGAAAAATTCCCCATATTGCTCAACAAATCTTACCTGCACAAGAGGGATTATTTGACTTTGGGGAAGTGATTCAAGCTGAGAAAGTTCCTTATACCCAAGCTCGATATCGAGAAGATGATGCCGAAGTTTTAGAAGGTAAAGTGAAAGCGGGCGATCGCAAATTCACTACCCTCGAACAAATTGGTGTAGCCAGTTCTCAAAATGAAGTCGGACTTGTGGCTTTAGCTATTGGTAAAGTTGCGGCTGCACTTCCGAACTCTGGAGAAGATGAAAAGCTATTTCTTAAACAGCAAAAGCGATTCATCTCAGCTTTAAGTATTATGGAACAATACGAAGTTGATTACCAGAAAAATTCCTTACGGGGTAAAGATGCCAAAGAAGTCAAACAGAAAACCGGTTTAAACCCCGATACTTTACTAGAAAAAGTTGATGAATGGTGCGAAAAACACAAAAGCTGCACTTACTTTTTCCAGTATAAAGGAGATGACCGACTTTATAAACAATTTCCCATGCCCGCCGATTTTCCTAATGCTGTTTATATTTTAGCTAAGGAAGCAGTGAACCCGTATTGGGAACAAACGCGACTTGTTTGCCGAAACCGAGATGAATTTCAACATATTCTTCCCCCAATTCCTGCTTATCTTATTGTCTCAAAAGAACATCGCAAACAGCTAGATGCAGCAGGAATTGAATACGAAAAAGAAGGCAGCCAATTGCACGTTCCTTACCCCTACCAAGATACTTTAATCGATAACGAAATTGAGTATCGTCCTAGCCCAGAAAATGACCTGACTTGGGAAGAAAATGAATTGCAGTGGGCAAAAGATTTAGTGCAACGCTTTCAAGAAGATAAAACAATTATCTACGAACGCACAGGCAATGATATCAAAATGCGGAAGGAGGAAATCGGCAAACTTTATGATAGCTATCGGGTTGAAATTGATGAAATTTGGGATACCCCTGAACGGAAAACCAGAGCCGCTCATGCGCTGTTCCAAGCCACCCACACTTGTGATAACCTCAGTAAACACCGCACAGTGGGTCAGAAAGTCGCCGAGGAACTAGAAATTACCTTTTCTCTCCAACAAGACTACGAGTTACTTCACGAAGCTTTGCCACGAGATGTTTATGTCCTGCAAGTTCCTTTCAAGAAAGTGAAAACTCAAGACGGCCGTAGTATTGACCTTCCTAACCAATGGAAAGATTCACTAGATAGAAAAGGCATTGAATACGAAGCCACTGCTCATCATGAATTACCCTTAGTTGAATTTGCCTTTAAAGATTTACCCCAAAGCATGGTGGCGAAACTTGATGCTAAATACGGAGATAACTCCAACGACCATATCGATCCTGACGCTTTGAAAGTGACAAATTACTCAGGTAATGAAACCCGATTGCTCATTGTACCTCCGGTTGATTGTCGCTGGATTGAATCTCAAGATAAAGCGGGTCGAGGCGCACTGGTCTATAAACTATTTATGGATGAAATTTGCCATGCGTTGTCCAACTATCAGGTTAACCAAATCGAAGTTGTTAATGTCAAACATCCTGATAACGACTACTCCCAGGAAGATTTCTGCAAGTCTAAATGGAAAGATCGGACTGTGGCTCTGCAAGTCGGAACCCTAGACTTACCTCCTACTCACGAGAAATATTACCGATTTCAAGGCACTCCTATTATTCAACTGGAAGGGAAAAAATTGGGAACCTTCTCCCCCGATAGTCCAAAATTACCCCCTGGAACCACGTTTGAAGCAACGATAACGCTGAATCAAAGTGGCAGGTCGCTGATGCTGAAGGTTGATTCTGAATCAATTCAATTGCCTCAAACTCAATTGCCACCCATTGATTCCCCTGAACCTTCTCACAGTCCTGCTTCCATCGTTAACAATGGCAGTCAAAAACCCCCTTTAAAACCAGAAATAACAGGGAATAACGGAAAGTACAGTTCCACACCTGCTAACACTGACCACTGGCGGCTTTCTCTCCAAGATTTGCTGTTTAGCGTTGTGTCAGACACATACCAACAACGACAAGGGCAACTTCCTCCCGATGGCACCCAGCACTTCAAGTTCGGGGACAACCAATGGACAGCTTATGTGCAACCCAACGGGGATTGCTTTGTCAGAAACGAGTCTAAGCGTACCGTGTTTAAAGCCAACATTCATACCGGAGAGGTTCAAATTCCCTTGACCGAAAAAGCGGCAACTCGTTTCCAAGACATGATTATGGCGCGAGAGAAAGCGTTATCCCAACCTCAAACAACTGTCATGTCTACGTCAGAATCAAAACCCAAAGAATTAGAACTGGTTTAGTTGAATCGAGAGAGTGGGAGATCTTAAGGCGATGCCGCAAGGCGGCGGCTATGCCATCGCACAGGAGTCAATGGAAAATTTTCCATTGGCTCTTGTTACATTTGTAGTATTAAAACTACAGTTTGACTCTTTCTTTCCACACAAGCCCAAAAAACCCCTAAAAACAGGGAGGAAAAAATAGGGAAAAGTAGGGAAAAAATGCACTATTTTCCCTGTTATTTCCTGCTGTAATACGCTGTATTATGCAAAATTTGGTATCTTTTGTAACATTTTGCTATTTTGTCCAAATTACGAAGAGGGAATTTATGCACTGTTTTCCCTTCTTTTTCCTTCTGTTTCCTCACTCGTGGAACAGCAAGCCATGTCAAAAATCCGTACCTTAATTTGGTAAGTAAAACTACTCATTCTAGTAGGTTATGATTTTGATTGTTGGTTAATTTCTAAAGTGCTTTGACCCTTTGATTGTTTGTGTCCTTGTTGCTTGCGATCGCGGAGTCGTTGTTGATTAGCATTGCGATGCCAAGACGCAGGCTGCGGCTACGCGATGCCGACAGGCGGCAGCTATGTGATCGCGGAGTCGTTGTTGATTAGCATTACGATGCTGACAGGCGATGGTTACGCGATGCTGACAGGTAGTGACTACGCGATGCCGACAGACGGCTATGCGATCGCATAGACAGACAAACATCACCTATCGGCATCGCACCTAGCCAACCTGTGATTAAAGTAGTTTCACAGAAGCATGATTATCTCAGTCTTCAACGGTTAGGGGAAGCAGTAGTGTCAATTAATTCTCTGAGTGTCTCAACCGAATGGATGATAGCTTTCTTCGTGATAACTGCCAATTTATCTAACTTATGACCTAATCAGACATAAACCGAAAGAGACAACCTTATTTCAACCGCTATTACTGAAAATTAATAACTATTAGAGCCAACAAAAATAGTGGGCTGAAATGGGAGATTAATGAATGGTTACAAAATCAGCAACTAAGCCTAAAAAGTTTTCCCCACCTAAACGGGATTGGTCTGTTCTAACTGCCACAGATCCCAAACACGTTAAAAGGCTAGAGCATATTCAAGAAACTTTAGATGCTGCCATTGATGCGATTCAAGAAGAAGGCGGTGTTGAAGATTGGGAAGATTTCAAAAACTTTGTTGAGTCCTTCAATAAACGTCCTGAACGGCTCAATGAATCGGGAAATCAAAAAGCCAGTATTAGCGTAGATTTAGTCACTGAAGGAAAAAATGATGAAGTTTCTGGCTTTGTTTTCTATTTAACTAAAGATCCAACTCAAAGAACCAGTGGTGTCTATTTAGTTAAAAACCTTAAACAGGCTAGAGTTGATACGAAAGAAAATAACAATTTCTACACACCTTCTCATGTCAGCGATTTAATCGATTTAGAAGCTAATGATCAATTAGATGATGATGACCTTTTAGAAGAGTTTGATGAAGATTTAACAGATTTAGAAGAAGACGAAGAACTCTCTAAACCCCAGAAAGCTACATTAAAATCAGCTTCTTCTCATCGCAATAATAAAAAAACACAAAACCGAGAGGAAGATGATATTGATGAGCTACTATCAGAGGATAACGATACTCCTTTGAAAACGGGAGCTTTAGGTGAAATCGCTAAAAATCGCACTTCCCAAAAGTCGATTAAAACACCTGAACAGTCAGAAGAACCCTATCCACTGCTTGAGTCTTTGGAAGCGTTTCTTAAAGAAAGCCAACATCAAGGTTCAATCATTAATGCTAAATCTAGCGAAATTGATGGGCTAACCGTCACAGGTTTAACCCTTCAAGTGACTTCTTTAATGGGATTATTAGCAGTTAACAGCATCCAAGAACTCATTGATGGAATTACCCAAGCGAAAGAAAACAATCAAGCTGAAAAACTTGAGGAAATTCTGGAGCAAATTAAAACTTTAAATGAACGAACGGAGGAAATTAGCATTCGCGCTCGACAAACTGACGTAATAGCTGATTTAGAAACCTTAGCAGAACGAACGGAAAATCTGTCTGAACGAACTCAAAAGATTAATCCCAATAAAAGTTTCCAAAAGCAGTCAATTGACTCTAAACTAGAAAAACAGCAAGCTAACGTCGAGCAGAACGATCCAATTTTAATTGATAATCCTGAAATTAAAGCTGTTGATATTGGAGAGAAAATTGATAAACTTGGAAATCAAATTGATCCGAATTACAAAAGGTCTCCTCCACTCCAAATTAATAAAAATGTCAGCCTTGATCAACAACTTGACCAGATTCAAGATTATTTAGGAAAGTTGTCAAAAAGGTTAGATCGGTTAGAAGAAATTGTAGAGGAACTAGAGCAAAATATAAAACCTCAAGTTTCCACTCAATTCCATAACGAACTTAACTCAACTCAACCTGTTTCTAACCCTCTACATTCTTCTATTCCTTCTTCTTCGGAATCATTGATTGATGACGAACCTGAAGATCTCCTAAGCAAAATTGTGACTCAAAAGAAAGTACAACAGCAACGTGAAGCCGTCGCCGATTGCTTAGTTAATTATGCCTTAGCGACTGGACAATCTCCCGAATCTGGAATTCCTTTTGATGAAGGTGGCACACTGTATGTTACTTCTGACCATCACAAAATTCAAGTTGCTGTCATAGGCAGTGATGGACAGGATATCTTCTCAGGAACAAAGGAAGGCGAGCGCTGGAAATTTGAGGTAAATCAAGACAAATTAACCCCAGAGGAACGGGAAGCCATCTTTAAATTGCCTCAAACAGAAGCGGAATACGACAAACTGGCAACCGCCCAAGCGCTCGTTGAAACCTTCCAATCTGCCTTTCCCAAGCGGTTTAAAGGAGAAACTGAACCCGTATTTTCTTGGAGAGAACCCCGTGAAAGTCAGAATACACCTGGAGCTATCAAATACGAATTTGAAATCCTTGATCTACCCAATGGGTCAAAACAATTAATTGGAACTGACCCACGCCAGAATGATGCTGCTGTATTTGACGCAATTTTAGTCTCTGGAAAACCGCCGGAAATTCGAGAGTGTCGTATTCCTATTGCTGAAATGGAGCAATTACTCGACTCCTCAGAACAGCCTAGCAAAACTCAATCTTCCTCACAAACTCCTCCCGAACGCAACCGCTCATTCCATGCTCCAAAACCCAAAAATGTGTCTTTGAATGACGACGAATTAGAAGTTTAAATTATCACCAAGGAGAAAAACTATGTACAAGAACTCTTTTTACTCCAAATCCTCCACTTCAACCGCTCAACCTATTTCTCATCGCTATGGAAATCCTTTCAACAAATTAATGCGGAAATTCAACCTTAATAAAGCTGACTTACTTTGCATTGCAATTTGTCTGATTGTCACGGTTTATTTAACTTTAATTCAGCCGTTGTTCATCAGTGTTTTTAGTTGTGTTGCCTTAATTTTCTTTGGGCTGCAAAAAATCATGCAAACTATCCCCATTCTCGAAAAAGGGTTAGGCAGTAAAATTCGCTTTTGGCATTTAGCGGTTGCTGTTATTACAGTGACAACTTTACTTAATAACTTCCAAACTCCAGCCCAAGCTATTTTCTTAAGCGGTCTTGAACAATTTATGACGAATTTAGCAACAGAAGCAGGAGCCGCTGGAGGGGGAACCGCCGTTGATGCAACCACCATCGCATTAATTTTTAATGCCATTCGAGGTGTGTTTCTTCTCCTGGTTGCCGCCGCTGCATTATTTGCTTATAACCAAGCCCAACAAGGTAATGATTGGCGTCCGATTGTTACTCAAATTGCTTTAGCCTTTGGAATTGTCATTGCCATTGATGTTGTCACTTTTCTATTCGTGGGCAATGGAACAGGCACACCTGCGGCATTCAATCCTAGTTTAGAACTTGGCACAATCTTCACGATTTTACAGTAATTATCAGGAGCCATCTATGACAATACGAGATCCAGAAAAAGACTTTATCCGAGTGAACAAAATTCTGGGGAAACAACCGAGTATTGGGTTTATTCCCGCCAATCAAATTATCCCTTGGTTCTTTATAACCATTATTTCTTATCTGCTCACAATGGGATTTTTCAGCTTGGGTCTTGGTTGGTTTTTCACTGTCTCATTTTGGTTCATTGTTAGCTGGTGGCTCCTCACTGGAAATCAACCCCATTTGTTTACCGATCAATTCCGAAAACCGCCTGGGGATGAATGGTGCAACGGTGATAGCTTTTATATCTCTCCCTTACCATCAAGGCGTTCTTCCAGAATTGGCAAAAAAGGCAATCATTCGCCCCTGAAAATCAAACTAAAACCCAAAATTGTCCCTAATCAGTTTGGAGGAAATAACAGATTTATGCCCTTTCAAAATGAAACTGATATCTGTTGCTTAGTTGAAATCAATAAAGACGGTAGACAAGCATCAGCAATACTGCTTAATCAAGGGTCTAACTATCAACTGGTTTTTGCATTTCGGACTCAAGGATTCCATGACTTACTCTTAAATAGTGAAGTCTCAGGATTTGCAGCATCCCTGGAAGAAGGCATGAGAGAACTGCCTCGTGGCGAAAAAATCACGTTTTGTACAGGTTGTTATAGCGATGAGACGTCCAGATGCCAAGAATTAGAACAATTAGCCAATACCACTGACCTTAAAGCAGTGTCTGTACTCACCCGAAATGAGCAACGCCGAATTCAACAATTAACTTAAGCTGCTACGCAGCTTGATTTAATAAACAGCATTGCCCTTATTTTTAATTTTACGAGACCAATTAATGATTAGCTCTCCTTCATTTAATAATTTATGTAACAACTCTTCTAACTGCTCAACTGATTCAAATAGTCG